>MGDH01000010.1:39205-113793 GCA_001790855.1 Candidatus Schekmanbacteria bacterium RIFCSPLOWO2_02_FULL_38_14
TTGCCTGAAACCTGTCAAGGTATATATATATAACAGGTGTTATGTAGAGAGTAATTAGCTGTGAAAAGATGAGCCCGCCAACAACTGTGAGTCCGAGCGTCTGCCGCGCCTCACCGCTTGCGCCAAAAGCAAGCGCTATCGGGAGCGTCCCCATAATGGCAGCCATTGTTGTCATCATTATTGGACGGAAACGCACAAGGCAGCCCTTATAAATCGCTTCTGCAGGAGATTTCCCTTCCCTGCGTTCAGCCTCAAGAGCAAAGTCAATCATCATAATAGCATTTTTCTTCACTATCCCCATAAGCATTATAAGCCCTACAAAGGCATAGATATTCAAATCTTTTTTAAAAATAAGAAGTGTTATCAGCCCTCCGACACCTGCTGACGGAAGTCCTGAAAGTATGGTCAGGGGATGTATGAAGCTCTCATAAAGAATCCCCAGCACAATGTATATCACAAGTATTGCCACAATCAAAAGAAGCCCCAGACCCTTTGCTGAAGATTCAAATGCCTGCGCAGTTTCCTGAAAACTTGCTGTGATTGTTTGCGGGAGGGTTTGGTCTGCAAGTCTGTGCACGCTTTCAACAGCCTTGCTCAAAGGAACTCCGGGCTTCAGGTTAAAGGAAAGAGTTACTGCAGGTATCTGGCCTAGATGATTAACTGTAAGTGGTCCCATGCCAATCCTGATGTCTACCACAGAATCAAGCTCGACGAGTTTGCCTGTAGATGAGCGTATATACAGCATTGAAAGCGCTGTGGGGTCCAACTGTTTTGCGCTCATTCAGAGCCACCTTGTAGCCTAACCTCACCGGACAATTAATGGCATATTTAAATCAAAATTTTTTTGGCGACTTAACAACTTATCCCTTCTTTGTCAAGGCAACCCATTCCATAATTTTTATTTTTATTTAACAGAAAAATTTCAGCTATTTTAATATGCCAAGTATCTCTTTCTCCTTAACTTTTTATCCTTTTATTACCTTCTTCCTCCTGCTTGGGTCCAGGGTTTTCTTCCTGATGCGGATTGAAAGGGGAGTAACTTCAACAAGCTCGTCCTCCTTGATAAATTCTATTGCCTGCTCAAGGCTCATTATGCGCGGCGGGATAAGGAGGAGGTTCTCATCAGAGCCTGCAGCCCTGATGTTTGTAAGTTTTTTTTCCTTTGTCACATTTACATCAAGGTCATTATCTCTTGAGTTCTCGCCAACAACCATTCCCTCGTACACATGAATCCCTTCTTTTATAAAAAGTATTCCTCTTGGCTGAAGGTGGAAAAGCGCGTAAGTTGTTGACCTTCCCTCCCTGTCTGCAACAAGGGCTCCTGAAAAACGTTTTGAAATCTGCCCCTGCCATGGCTCATAGCCATCAAAGATATGATTTAAGAGCCCTGTCCCTTTAGTATCTGTGAGAAACTGCGAACGGAAACCTATAAGTCCCTGTGCCGGTATTCTGAACTCAAGACGAACCCTGCCATGCCCGTTATTCTGCATCTTTATCATTCTTCCCCTGCGCATCCCGACCTGCTGCGTAACCACCCCGACAAATTCCTCAGGAACATCTATTACAAGGTTTTCCATTGGCTCGTGTAAAATGCTGTCAATCTTCTTTGTTACTGCCTCTGGCATTGAAACTGAAAGCTCATACCCTTCCCTCCTCATCATCTCAATAAGTATGGCAAGCTGCAGTTCTCCTCTGCCATAAACCTTAAAGGAATCCGTGTTGTCAAAATCAACCCTTATGGCTACATTATAAAGAAGCTCCTTTTCAAGCCTCTCTCTTAAGTTTCTTGAATTGCTGTATTTTCCTTCCTTCCCTCCAAATGGAGAGGTATTAATAGAAAAGACCATAGAGATTGTAGGCTCATCAACCTTGATTCTTGGAAGGGGTTTTGGCTTTTCCGCATCTGTTATTGTATCGCCAATGTTTATCCCTTCAAGTCCTGCAAGGGCAACAATATCTCCCATTGAGGCATCATTTATCTCAACCCGTTCAAGTCCTTTAAACCCGGAAAGAGATGTTATTTTTGTTTTAACAACTCCTCCATTGTTGCCTGCCATTGCTACAAGGTCTCCGACCCTTATAGAGCCTGAAAATATTCTTCCTATTCCAAGCCTGCCAACATAGTCGTTATAATCAATATTTGTAACAAGCAGCTGAAGCAACCCCTTTTCATCACCTTCAGGGAGAGGGATTGTTTTTAAAATCTGCTCAAAAAGGACTTTCAAATCTTTTGAGTCTTCATCAAGAGAGAGCTTTGCTATTCCCAGTTTTGCGTTTGTGTAAACTATCGGGAATTCAAGCTGCTCTTCTGTGGCATCAAGGTCAATAAAAAGGTCATATATTTCATTAAGCACATCCTGAATCCTTGCGTCAGGCCTGTCTATTTTATTTATGACAAGGATTGGAGGAAGGTTCTGCTCAAGGGCTTTTTTGAGGACAAACCTTGTCTGTGGGAGGGGTCCTTCTGATGCGTCAACAAGCAGGAGCACGCCATCAACCATTTTGAGCGTACGTTCAACTTCCCCGCCAAAATCAGCATGGCCCGGAGTATCCACAATATTTATCTTCACGCCCATATATTCAACGGCTGTGTTCTTTGCCATTATAGTGATGCCGCGCTCTCTCTCAATGTCTATATTGTCCATCACCCGCTCCTGTACCTTTTCATTGGAGCGGAATATCCCTGACTGCCTGAGCATCCAGTCGACAAGGGTTGTTTTGCCGTGGTCAACATGGGCAATAATAGCTATGTTCCTTAAATCTTCACGTTTCATATTAATACCTTTCTGTCTCCTTTCAGTTAATCAGTTAGGATGTGTATAATACATCTTTACTGATTTATTGCAAATTTAATCCATTCTAACCACTTTATCAGGCAGGGCTGGCTCTAAACTGTAATAAAGAACCCCGCCTAAAGGCGGGGCTTTTGAATTTATTTTGTTCGTTTGTCATCCCGTGAAACTTGTCCTCGACTGCGATCGGGGAACTGGAATCCATGGTTCGACTCTTCGGCAAGGCTCAGAGCTCACCATGCATCCTGAGCTTGTCGAAGGACTGGATTCCTGCTTACGCCTGCCTGCCGGCAGGCAGGCAGAAATCGTTACGAGCCATTGGCGCTCACAGAGGCACATGAAAATAGTCAGGCGGGACGCCTGTCCGATGGAATTTTCGGATCAATGATATACAAGAAAAGCAACTTTTCCTCCCCGTCTAAAGACGGGGTATTCAAATTATATTTTAATAAAATTACCTCCTTCGCATTTTCTCAAGTATCATTCTCTGTTCCCTGCGTTCACCTGCCTTGCGAGGAACATAAACCGGATTGAGTGTGTTGCGGTCAATCCCTGTAACATACATGGCAGTAGAAAGTGTGCCCGGGGTTGGTGTAAAATCCTGAAAGAACCGCACAGAAAATCCCATTCTTTTTATCTTCTCTGCAAGAGCCTCCATATCCTTAAGAGTACACCCCGGATGGGCAGATATGAAGTAGGGAGAAAAATATATCTTCTTGCCCTGTTTTAAAGCTATCTCCCTGCATTTTTTCAGAAACTGGGAAAGAATCTCTGAGCCTTGTTTATGCATCAGCCGCAAAACCCCTGCCTCAGTATGCTCAGGCGCTATCTTCATCACTCCGGGAATATGTTTGTCCAGTAATCTTGCTAATAGCCTTGGTGTACGCAGAAGCAGTTCCATCTGAAGTCCTGACGATACAAAAACATGTTTTACTCCCTTGACTCTTGAAATCTTTTCCAGCAATCCTACAAAGGCATTCTCATCCATTCTGAGATAATTACAGACCCTTGGATAGAGGCAATCGTGCTTAATACAGGAAGATGAGTTTCTGCATGACGTTCCGTAAAGGTTTGCTGTGGGACCTCCAAGGTCGTTTATTGTTCCCTTAAAATCAGGCATCATGGTAATATTTTTTACTTCTTCAAGAACAGATTCATGGCTGCGGCTTATTATCAAAGGACCCTGATGTCGTGCTATGGCACAAAAGGAACAATTCCCGGAACACCCCCTTACTATGGTTACAGAATGTCGTATCATTCTGTAAGCCGGCACATCCCCTGACTCAGGATGCGGAGCGCGGGCAAAAGGGAGGCAGTAAAGGGAATCAAGCTCTGCTGCTTTAAGCGGTTCTGCGGGCTTGTTCTGCAGCACCCACATAGCCTGCTGGCTCTGGAGTACCGGAACCTGTGAAAGGGCTCTGGCATGCCTGTCCACATCAAGCTCTGCATCCATAAATTTTCTTACATCTTTCTGTATATCCTGCCATGAAGGCAATACAAGGGGCGGCTTCTCAAAACCCCTTTCCTTCATCTCCTTATCGCTTATCCTTTCACATGTTCCGGCTATGCCACTCAAGCCTCTGCCCTGTTCAAGCCTGCCTGCTATCTCAAGCACTGTCCGCTCGCCCATGCCGTATACAAGAAGGTCTGCCTTGGAATCGGTCAGGACAGAGGCGCGCAGTTTTTCCTGCTGAAAGTCATAGTGGACAAATCTCCGCAGCGATGCCTCAAGCCCGCCAAGAACAACCGAAATATTTTTGTATGCAGCCCTTGCAAGAATTGAGTAAGAGATAGATGCCCTGTCAGGCTTGCGCCTTGAAGTCTTGCTTTGCTCCTTCCCAAAATATGGATTTCCCTGCGGTGAATAGTCATCAAAATCCCTGACCTTTGCATTTCCTGTGTAGTTAGAGACTATTGAATCCACATTCCCCGCTGTGATTCCAAAAAAGAGACGGGGCTTTCCAAATCTCCTGAAGTCATCAGGGTTGTGATAACGTGGCTGGCTGAGTATTGCCACGCGGTATCCATGTGCCTCAAGCCACCTTCCTATAAGTGCTACTCCAAATGATGGATGGTCAACATAGGCATCGCCGGTAATCAGAACCACATCAACATAGTCCCAGCCCCTTTCAAGCATCTCTTTTTTCGTAGCCGGAAGAAATGCAGAACTGCTCATTAATAAACCTTTTTTGAAAATACTGTTTCCTGTTTTGCCAGAAAAGAAATCTTCTCTTTATGGTTTTCTTTTATCTTAATATCTTAAATTTAAGAATTGACAAGCATTTAAATCCCCGCGCCTTTATCTCCCATTAAACTCTTTTTACTTTTCTTTCTTGACACTGCCAAAAAAGGCATATAAAGATTTATAAAAATCTTTTTTCAATTAAATCACACAAATAAAATCTATTTAAAAAGAGGAGCGGATGCTTTCCCGGGTACTAAGCTGCGCCACAATCGGGATTGATGCATATATTGTCGAAGTTGAAGTAGACATTGCCCTCGGGCTTCCAACCTTCTCAACTGTCGGGCTTCCTGATGCTGCTGTAAAGGAGAGCAAGGACAGGGTAAAGGCAGCAATAGTCAATACCGGTTTTGAGTTTCCTGTAAGAAGAATAACAGTCAACCTCGCCCCTGCTGACATTAAGAAAGAGGGACCTATCTTTGACCTTCCAATTGCAATAGGAATAATTGCCGCACAGGGCTTAATTGATGAAGGTGTCCTTAAAGACTATGTAATCCTTGGTGAGCTCTCTCTTGACGGAACTATCAGGACAATCAAGGGCGCACTTCCAATGGCTGTTGCAGCGCGGGATTCCGGAAAAAAAGGGATTATCCTGCCAAAAGAAAACTGCGATGAGGCAGCAGTTGTAAATGGAGTAAAAGTATATCCTATTTCCTCACTTCCGGAAGCAGTAGAATTTTTAAATGGAAGGCTTGAACTCTTGCCTGTGAAGATAGATTTAGAAAAAATCTTTGAAAACAACTCGAGACACAGGACCGACTTTACTGATGTTAAGGGACAGGAGCACGCAAAAAGAGCCTTAGAGGTTGCAGCCGCAGGAGGGCACAACATCATAATGATAGGCTCTCCTGGCTCAGGAAAAACAATGCTTGCAAAACGCCTGCCAACAATCCTTCCTGATATGACCTTTGAAGAAGCAATTGAGACAACAAAGATCCATTCTGTAGTGGGACTGCTTGAAAAAAGCCAGGCAATGGTTGGAACAAGACCATTCCGTTCCCCACACCACACGATTTCAGATGCAGGGCTGATAGGCGGAGGTGCAATTCCAATGCCCGGTGAAGTAAGCCTATCGCACAACGGGGTGCTGTTTCTTGATGAGTTGCCTGAATTTAAGAGAAATGTCCTTGAGGTAATGCGCCAGCCTTTAGAGGACGGCAGAGTTACAATCTCAAGGGCATCTGCATCACTCACATTTCCGGCGCGCTTTATGCTTGCTGCTGCTATGAACCCCTGCCCCTGCGGTTTTAAATTTGATACAAAGAAAGAATGTACCTGCTCACCGGGGCAGATTCACAAATATCACGCTAAAATATCAGGACCGCTTCTTGACCGCATTGACATCCACATAGAGATACCGGCTTTAAAATATAAAGAGCTTTCCTCAGATTCAGCAGGCGAGCCGTCAAAAGTAATCCGTGGAAGAATTAACTCTGCAAGAAAGGTCCAGCAGGAGCGTTTCAAAGGGGACGGGATTTTCTGCAATGCCCACATGTCGCCTAAGCAGATAAAAAAATTCTGTGCCATTGATGAAGCAGGGCAAAAGCTCCTTGAAACAGCAATCAACAGATTCGCCCTCTCAGCGCGCGCCTATGACCGCATCTTAAAGGTCTCGCGGACAATTGCGGACTTGGAAGAAACTCTCAATATTAAGCCTGAGCATCTCTCAGAGGCTATCCAGTACAGAAGTTTGGACAGGGGAACGGGATGAAAGCCATACAAACATATCTGTTAATGCTGGGTGCATTAAAAGGCTGTCATCTTACAATTGTGCTTATTAACTTAAGATATTTTAATTCGAAATTAATTTAATTTTAATTTTTATAAGATAATATTTTTACAATAACTCCATCTCTATTATGAACAGCGATAACAAGTTTAATAAATTAAAGATGTTATTTGTTCAGCCATCCCATCTGAAAGAGGATGGGACTGTGTGGAAAAGTAAATTGCCCTGGCTCCCAAGGCTTGCTTTGCCTCAACTTGCAGCAATTACTCCTGATGACTTTGAAACAACTATTGTAGATGAATATATTGAAGATATTGACTTTAACGCGGATGTTGATTCTGTTGCTATAACAGCAACTACTGTGCAGGCTCCAAGGGCTTATCAGATCGCAAAAGAATTTATAAAGAGGGGCAAAAAAACTATAATGGGAGGTATACACGCCTCTCTGCTTCCGGAAGAATCTCAAAAGCACGTTGATAGTGTCGTCATTGGAGAAGCAGAAGGGGTATGGGAAGAGGTCTTAGCTGATCTAAAGCATAGAAATTTAAAACCTGTATATCTCAGCAGAGGGCACATGGATATAACACACATTCCTTCTCCTAAACTATCTAAACTTCCACTTCATAAATATAAGGTAGACTTCAAGCTGGTACAAACGACAAGAGGATGCCCGCATAATTGCGGGTACTGTTCAGTAACTAAATTTTTTGGAAGCACTTACAGGCACAGATCAATAGAGGATGTTGTTAGAGAGCTTGAGGAAATTGCATCTGAAGATATATTTTTTGTGGATGATAACATTGCAGCAAATCCTGAGAGGGCAAAAGCATTGTTTAAAGCTATTACTCCATTAAAAAAAAGCTGGATATCCCAATGTTGTATGCATATTGCCTATAATGAAGAACTTTTGGAACTGGCAAGAGAAAGTGGCTGTGTAAACCTGATGATAGGCTTTGAAAGTCTGTCAGAGGGAAGTTTAAAATCTGTGAATAAATCCTTTAACAAGGTAGATGATTATTTTTATGTGGCAGAAAAGCTCCACAGCAAGGGAATCAGCGTAATGGGATTGATGGTATTTGGATTTGATTATGCTGATGAAACCATTTTTGAAAAAACAGTCAAATTTATGGATGATGCAAAGATTGATTTCCCCTGTTATTGGGTATTGACTCCTTACCCTAAAACTCCTCTTTACCAGCAATTAGAATCAGAAGGAAGAATTTTTGAGAGGGACTGGTCTAAATACGACTGTACCCACGTTGTATTTAAGCCTAAACTGATGACTTCAGAAGTTTTAGAAAATGGATATTATTATGCTTGCAAAAGCTCCTATTCAGTAAATAGCATTATAAAGAGGCTTACGCCATCATCATTAAGGATGGCAAAATCCTTGATAGACGGCTTTCCCGCAAGGGCAATGGTAACATATCTTTTCAGGCAGGGCGCATTAAAGGGCTATCATCCTATGATGGGTTAGTAAAAGGAAAGACAAACTGCATTAAAGATGCGATGATACTGACCTGTATGTTTCTCTCAGCAGTTTCTCAGTATCTTCCCAGCCCATGCACTCATCAGTTACAGAAACTCCGTATTGAAGTTTTGATAAATCATTAGTAATTTTCTGGCTGCCATCAAAAAGATTGCTCTCAAGCATTACCCCGACAATGTTTTTGTTTCCAGCAATTCTCTGGGAAACAACATCATGGCAAATACTTATTTGGTTTTTGTGCTTTTTCCTGGAATTGCCGTGGGAGCAGTCAATTACCAGAGTCTGGCTGAGGTTTCTTTCTGCAAGAGAGATAATTGCATTTTCCACATTTTTAGGATCGCAATTGGGTGAATTGTTGCCTCCCCGCAAAACAAGATGTCCAAAAGGGTTCCCTTTGGTCCTGACAATAGAGACTTCGCCTCTTTCATTAACTCCAAGGAAACTGTGCGGCTGGCGGGCTGACTCAATTGCATCAATTGCAACTTTTATTTCACCACTGGTATTATTTTTAAAACCAACCGGCATTGAAAGACCGCTTGCTAATTCACGGTGGGGCTGAGATTCGACTGTCCTTGCGCCAATTGAGACCCAGCTTAAAAGGTCGCTTATATAATTTATTGTAATAGTATCAAGTGTTTCAGCAGCAGATGGCAATTCCATTTTTGCGAGAGCCAATAAAATCTCCCTTGCTTTCTCCAATCCGTATGCCATGTCGCAGGACTCATCCATACGGGGGTCATTGATAAAACCTTTCCATCCAATCGTTGTTCTTGGTTTTTCAAAATAGGTCCGCATTACAACAAAGAGAGAATCTCTCATTTCTTCCTTAAGCTCTTTAAGCCTTTGGGCATATTCCATGGCTGACTTTGGGTCATGAATGGAACAGGGACCGACTATTACCAGTAATCGCTTATCCCTTCTCTCTAAAATATTATTTATGGTTTTGCGGGCAGCAAGCACAGTCTGCTTGGCTGTAATTCCAATGGAAAACTTCTTCCTCAGCAATTGAGGCGAAGGCAAATTTTGTATGCTTTTGACCCGCAGGTTCTGAATGCGCTCCATTTACTGCTCCATATGATTTAAAATATTTAATAATAAATTTACATATTGATACCAGGATGTCAATAATCCACATAAAATCTTTTATCTGTCTTTTTTTAATCTATCAAGGTGAATGTTGCAAAACGGCCTTTCACGCCATTCCTCTTCTCTCCGCACCAGCCTTGACTGATTCCGTACTTCAATTGGTGAAACTATCCATACAGACTGAATGTCTGAATCACCGCCAAATCTTTCTCTCTCTTTTATCAGAAATTCCTTGAAAAGGGAACCGGCAATCAGGCATTTTACCGGTTTTCCTGTAATCTGATAAGAAACCTCACCAAGAGAAATCATTTTTTTCCTTTAATCAATACCAGTATCCGTTTTTAACATCCCATTAAAAATCAAATTAACCGGGCAGAACTTGCACTGGTCACCTCCCTTCCAGTAATGGCAATACATGTATGCCCATATATCAAGACGCTGAGGACCGAACATTCCCGCTTTATTTGTTCCTTTCCTTTATAAAATAAGCTCTATAAAAAAATCTTTCAATATAATTATGGTTTTTAATCTAAGATAGTTATAGATTTCTGCAATAGTATATAATCTGCTTAATTTTCTGACTAAGCCCCTACTAAAACGGACATCTAAAAATCCCCTCTTCAGCAAACAATTATTGGAAAAGTAAAGTATTTGTAAATATTTTTTATACCTATTGACAAATTAAGTAAAAAAAGTAAAAAACTTGTAATCTAATTTCTTATAGGAGGACAATGTATGGATTGGGAACCACAAGCGAAAGAAGTTGTTGATATGATACCGGTGCCGGAAATCATAAAAAATATGACTATCCTTTATGCTGAAAAGCTTGCAAGAGCAAAAAAACGTTCTAAGGTAACCATGGAAGATGTGGACAAGACAAGAGATGATTACTTTGAAATGTTAGGGGACAGCTTCAAGGAAAGAATCTGCTGCGTCCGGACAGAAGGGAAAAAAGATGATGATGTTGACCCTGAACTTGAGCTCAACAAAGGTCCCGCACTCTACAGGGTTGAGTTATGCCACCAGAGGTTTTTTGGATGTCCGCGCCAGATAATCGATGTCAAGGAAGTAGGAAAAGCAGTAAAGGAAAAACTTGAGGCAATAAAACTTACAGAGATAATTGCTGATAAGACGGATGAACCCTTTATGCCACACAATTTTTTTACTGTTTCAATCTCCTCCTGCCCTAATAACTGCACTTCTGCTGAGACAAAGGATTTTGGAATGCACGGAGTAATTGAACCAGAAGTTGACCAGGAAACATGTAACAAGTGCGGGAAATGCATTGAAGTATGCCCTGATGATGCAATCCTGTTCAAGCACGACAAACTGAAAATTAACAGACGTGCCTGTGTAATCTGCGGCGCATGTATTGAAGCCTGCCCTGTAAGCGCTATAAAGAACAAAAGACAGGGAGTTAGAGTTCTTGTCGGTGGAAGGTTTGGAAGATGGCATACAGATGCCAAAGAGCTTTTCAAGAATGAACCCCTTGGAACTGCTATGAAGGCTTTGGAAGCATCAGTTAACCTTATTAAGACTGAAGCAGGTCCTCACGAGCATCTTTATCATCTTGTCAACAGGATTGGACTTAAGCCTATTCACGACAGAATAATGTAACAGAAAAAAAATACGGAATGTTAAAGCATTCCGTATTCTCTGCTCTTTATTGAATTACCCCGTAACTTTGCTGCGGGGTAATTTATTTTTAACTTTTTAAGACGGGCTTACAATCTTATCGCAAATAAGTTTTTTCTCGCCAATGTTATAGAAAAGAACCACGATTTTGTTCTCACCTCTCTGGTCAACAACCCTGCCGAGACCAAATATTTTATGTTCTATAACATCATCAAGTTGGTAAATTCCCTGCTGGCTGTAGGGCTTTGGATTCTGTTTTGAAAGTTCTTCGTAATAGGCTTCTTCCATATACTGAGGAGCTTTCTTGTCGTCAATAGACCTTCTCCTTCTCCCCTTCTCGCTTGGGCTCTTTTCCTTTAAAAGCCTTCTGAGAAGACGGGCAGAATTTTTTCCGCATGGGTTACAGTGAATTTTAACTTTATCTGAGGATTTGGATCTTATTAAATGCTGAGTTTCAGCATCACATCTCTTGCAGTAAATTGTTATAGATCCATTCTCGACTAATTCTTCCTTTGTTACGGTCATATATAAGCTCCTCTTTATAGCTATAAGTTATAAGTGGTAAGCTTTATATTTTACTAACGACTAATGACTTATAACTTATGACTTATGACTTTTTGGTGTTGCTAACATACTGAAAGAAATAAGTCAATTTGATTTTCTTAAGGCGATTTGGTTTTTCTGTTTTTTAAAATTTCTTCAATGCTTAAAAAACTGCTCTGAGAAAAAAATATCTGTATCCCCATTATAATCATGAGGATATCTTCAAAAAACTTTTTCCATCCTGCCTTGCCTGCCATAATGCCATTCTTAAAGCAACCACAGTCAATATCAAGCCCCCTAACTATTGCTGAAAATATAGCAATCGCAAAAATTACAAGCATAAAGGAAATCAGTAAGGCAGATGCGCGTGTAAAGGCACCAAGAATTAAAAAAATCCCGCAGAAAAGTTCAAGCCATGGCATTATGATTGCCATGATATTTACAAAATAAAAGGGTAGTATCCTGTAGTTTCTTATTGAAGAAGCAAAATCAGCAGGAGAAACAATTTTATCAAAGCTTGCAATGAGAAATATCACTCCCAAGGCTAAGCGAAAGATTAAGGTTAGGTATTTATTGCTGATTAGTTTTAACATATTTTATATCAATTCTTCCGGAATCCGTATTCTGTTGTTTGTAGCCTGCACATCTTGCCCCTTAACACTACGAGTTCCAAGCTCATAACTCCGAACTAAGCAAGTCATTGACTTGCACCTACTTATCAACCGGATACCCGGCGTTATTCCATTCCTTCCACCCGCCAAAAAAAATCATGACCTTTTTATAACCAAGCTGTGCCAAGTCTATTGCAAGCCCTTCACTCGCATTACACTCAGCTCCATCACAATATGATACAAGCACAACCTTTTTTGGAATAGGAGATATGATTTCAAATTTTTTCTTTATTGGAAACGTGTAGGGAAGGTTCATTGCAGTCTTTATGTGACCTTTCCTGTATTCTTCCTCAGCACGGGCATCAAGAAATACAGCCTCTCCCTTATTATAAAGCTCATATGCCTCCTTTAATGTTATTTTTCTCAGATTCTCATTTTTATCATCCTGAGAAGAAATTGACTTGCTTTCTTTTATTATCGAAGGAGCAATTAGAGGGATTCCATTATTTGATAGGCGATTATAAGAAATTCCTGCAATTGCGCTTAAAAGAATAATTACAAAAGACTCAGATATTATTTTGCGGATGTTAATCTCAAAATCCATTTTCATTTAAAGGTAATGATTTCTTCAATTTTTTTGCGATCAGGCATTGGAGGCTGTTTTTCAGGCACTCCAAGCGGAACAAGGGCAACAAGCTCATCAGGTGCAGAAACACCAAGAATTTTTTCAAGCTCTGTCCGTGCAATCATTGGCCCGGTCATCCAGCATGTACCATATCCGAGTGCCTTAGATGCAAGAAGAATATTTTCTATTGCAGCACTCACCCCTTGAAGTCCTCCTGTGCTTTTATATCCCCTTTCAAGGCTATGAGCCTTTAATATCCTTGTAGCAGGAGATTCATAGGGTTTCATTATACAGGCAATGGTTACAGGCGCATTTTCAAAAACAGTATAAAACCTGCTGTAGTTTAAAAGCCCCCTTCTATCCTCTTCACTGTTTATCTGTTCTGCAAGCCCTTGCATCTTATTTTTTACCGCTTCTGACATGCTGTTTATAACCGCAGAAGATTTTATAACTATGAAATGCCAGTTCTGCTTGTTATTCCCCGAAGGGGCGTAAGAAGCTGCTTCTATTATTTTAAGTATATCAGAATCAGGAAGAGGTTCTTTTTTAAACTTTCTTACTGACCTTCTTGTCTTTATAATTTCCAAAAAATCTACCACAAAATCGCCCTCAGTCTTTGGCTATCATCTGTCAATTAATGATTATACCCTTGAAATAAATAATTCAAGCCATAAAACAGCATTTTTTAATATTCTGTAAATTTTAAAAACCAAGACAATAAAACTTATCAAGTAAAACAAGCTAATAAGCGAAATAAGTTTGCCTGAGGTGAATATGAAAAAAAAGGCTTTATTGACGATTCTGTTTTTACTCTTTTATCCTTTTATTTCTCAGGCTTTTTCTCCGGCTTCTTCACAGGAAAGCTATGTAGTTGAAAAAGTGATAGATGGAGATACCATTGTTTTAAACAACGGAGAACATATCCGTCTGATTGGTGTTGATACCCCTGAGCTTCACCACCCCAGAAAACCTGTCCAGTATTTTGCAAAAGAGGCAAGGGAATTCATTGTAAAAGAATGCCTTGGCAAAAAAGTGAGGATCGGATTTGACTGGCAGAGAAAAGATAAATACGACAGGACTCTCTGCTATGTTTATCTTCCTGATGGAACTTGTTTAAATAAAGAAATAATCAGGAATGGTTATGGTCACGCCTACACAAGATTTCCCTTCAGGGAGTTAAACTCCTACAGGACCATTGAAAGCGACGCAAGAAAAAATGGGAAAGGGTTATGGAGTTCTAAAGGAGATAGAACTGATTCAGAAATCAAAATCGCAAAACCAAAATCAATTCACAGGTCTTTCTCAAAGGAATATGTAAAGGGTTATTACAAAAAATATGGAACCTATGTCAGAGGATATTACAGAAAAACAAGATGATTTGCTAATCACCAATAACCCTTCAATTTTTTATTTTCAATTTGACAAATTATCAATTTTTTTCATATCTTATTTCCAACATTAATTAACTTCCGATTCCCTGATTTTAACAAAGAAAGAATTTTAAAATGAGCTTTAAAGAAAAAATCTCACTGATTTTAGCAATTACTCTATCTTTAATAACATTTTCTGTTTCATCTGAAGTTACTGATAAAGAGATATCTTCTCTTCTAAAATCTGCACAGGAATTCAAAGAAAAAAAACAGTTTGATAAAGAAGTTGAATCTTATAAAAAAGCATCTGAGCTTGACCCGAAAAATGCAGGAATCTACGTCCTTCTTGGAAATGCATATTACTATGAGATGTCAAAACTTCAGGAGGCAATGCAGGCTTTTAGCAAGGCAACATTCCTTGACCCAAAAAATATTGAAGCCCATATTGGAATAGGAAGGTATTTTGAGATTATCAATCAGTTCAAGGCAGCTTACGATGAATACAAGAAAGCCTCTGAAATAAACCCGCAGTCTCCACTTCCACATAAAAGAATGGGGTTTGTTTTAATTGATATGCAGAAATATGATGAAGCAATTAACGAGCTTAAAAAATCCCTTGAACTTGACCCAAAAGATTCTGATATCCATCTAATACTGTCCACAATCTATGCAAGTCAGGGTAATAACAATGAAGCTGAGAAAGAAATGGAAGCGTATAAGGGTTTGAAAGGAATAAAATAACAAATTCGTATTTTAATCATAAATATAAGAAAGGATTTCTAATGTCTGATTCAAAATCTTTTTCCCGTCGCATTTTTTTAAAAACCCTTTCAGCAAGTGCATTGACCTTATCATCTGTTGATGCCCTTGCAAAACTTGCTCACTCTGAAACCACTGTAATCCCTTTTGTCAGAGAAGCATGGAAAAATCAGTTTGTTAAAGATGGAAAAAACCTCCTTGTTATCGTTGAAGGAGAAGACAAGGCAAAAATGCTTGAAGCAGGAATAGAAGCACTTGGAGGAATAGAGAAGTTCGTAAAAGGAAAAGATATAGTGATAAAGCCGAACTTTGTCTCACCACAGCCTTACCCTGTAACAACTGACCCTGATTTTGCAATTGCAATTGCAAACTACTTCAAAAAAATAGGTGCAAAGAAAACAACAATCTGCGACTCTCCGGGCTCAGACCTCTATGGAGGGAAGGATAGAAAATTTGCTTTTCACAAGATGTTTGAAAAAGGTAAAAAAGCAGAAGTTGAAGTCATAGCAACAGACTGCATGAAAACAGAAGCGTTTGCTGATCAGAAAAGAAACGCATGGGAAGCAAATCCTGTAATTCCAGTCAACAAAATTTTACTGAATGTTCCTATAATTATAAATACGGCTGTCCTCAAAAAACACAGCGCAGCCTGCATGTCCTGCTCTTTAAAGAACAACTTTGGAGCAGTCCACCAGATGCTAAGAACAAATGCTCATATAAAATCCTCTCAGGGTGATGAGGGAAAAGCCTTTTATATGAAAACTATATCAGAATTTGCTGATGCTGTCAGACCTGATTTAAATATTGTTGACGCAAACTCAATCATGCTGAGAGAACACCTCATCTCCCTTGGCGGAGAAGTAAAAGCAGGGATAAGCAAACTGATTTTGGGAGGAGATATGGTTGTTATAGACGCCTACTGTGCAAAGATTCTTGAAAAATATGATCCCACCTTTTCAACAGAGATGGTCTCAGCAACGCAGGAACACGCTGAAAAGCTTGGACTTGGTGTGAGAGACTTGAGCAAGGTTAAGATAATTGAGATTACGGTTTAGGTGTTCTTTTCAAATCTGTAAAGAATACAGGTAATATTGGTGCAAACATGACTTCTAATGCAAAAAAAGTTTATTATTTCAGAAATTAGCAAAAAAGAAAAAGCAGGTTGCTAAAACAGACTCATCTGTTCCTTTCCTTTTTTTTTCTCTTCTTCTCCATATTCAAAGATTTTTACTTTTCCGTATTCACCATCATAACCTGGCCTGATACTAACCCTTCCCTCTCTCATTCTCATTATTCCCTCAACTATTTTAGGAGAAGCTATCTTCTTTAAATCATCCTGCTCAAGTTCTAAAAAAACATTAAATTCTGAACCTCCCAAACCAACAATCTTTTTGTATTCATTAACAACTGCTGCTGAATTAACGCCAAATCCTAAACACTCAGCGATAATTTCTTGTAAAGGAATTAAACTTTTGTAGGGGATTGTTCTTTCAGGAGTAAAGCCTTCTTTCCTGTCAGCCAAAACCTCTACCCTATGCATTACACCAACTGTAATTTTTCCATTACAATTCGGACAAATGTAATTATGTTTTTTTGTTTCAGATGGAGAAAGAAGAACCTTACAGTTCCTGTGTCCATCATAGTAGTATTTTCCCTCTTCTGGGAAAAACTCAATTGTGTAGAGAAATTTTTTCTCATCCTTTTTTTTTAAAACCTTCATTATCTCCCTGTAGCTAAACTCGCAGTCAAAAACATTTGCCTCTCTTCCAAGCTTTGAAGGTGAATGGGCATCTGAGTTTGAAATTAAGGAAATCTTATCAAGGCCTGAGATGCGCCAGTTCATTGCAGGGTCAGATGAGAGCCCTGTTTCAATAGCATAAATATGCTTTGACTCTTCTCCAAAACACTCTTCTATTGAATCAAACCCCGAGTTAGCGCCAAATACTGAAAACCACGGAGTCCATGCATGGGCAGGAATTATCATGCACTCATCTGAAATATCCATTATCATCTTTACAAGTTCCTTTGCAGGAAACCCGAATATTGGTCTTCCATCTGATGAAAGCTTTCCGAGTTTTTCAAGCTTGGAATTAATTTTTGCTACCACTTCAAATGATGGAGCAAAGATAAGGTTATGGATTCTTCTCCCCCTTGCTTTTCCCTGAGAAAAAATATTGCTTACCTCTGCTGTAAGTATAAATCTAGCTTTCCCATTTTTTCCTTTTAACCTGAAAAATCCATTACCTTCAGGTTCGAGCTTGCTTTTTAAATAATAGAAATATGTAGGGTGGGTAAAATCTCCTGTTCCAAGAAGGTTTATTCCTTTTATATCAGCCCACTTACAGAGATTTTCAACATCCATCTCCTTGCTTGTAGCACGGCTGTATTTGGAGTGAATATGAAAGTCAGCTATTATCTGCATAAAAAAAATTATCTTTTATCAATCTCTAATTTCTTTTTGAAATATTCAAGGGTCATTCTTAACCCCTCTCTTCTTGGTACTTCTGGGTGCCAGCTCAATATCTTTTTAGCTTTTGTTATATCAGGCTGTCTGATTTTAGGGTCATCAACAGGAAGATTTTTAAAAACTATCCTGCTCTTGCTTTCTGTAAGCTCAACTATTTCTTTTGCAAATTCAAGTATTGTTACTTCCTCCTGATTCCCTATGTTAACAGGCTCAACATAATCAGAGTTGAGAAGTCTATAAATCCCTCTTATAAGATCTGAAACATAGCAGAAACTCCTTGTCTGGCTCCCGTCCCCAAAAACGGTTATATTCTCACCAGTCAGAGCCTGGCTCATAAATGTTGGAAGAGCCCTGCCATCATTTATTCTCATGCGTGGACCATAGGTATTAAAAATCCTCACTATCCTTGTTGAAACCCTGTGATAGCGGTGATATGCCATTGTCATAGCCTCTGCAAATCTTTTTGCCTCATCATACACTCCTCTGGGTCCAACAGGATTGACATTCCCCCAGTATTCTTCTCTCTGAGGATGTTCTAAAGGGTCTCCATAAACCTCTGAAGTTGATGCAATGAGGAAGCGGGCTTTCTTCTCCTTTGCAAGGCCCAGCACCTTATGAGTCCCAAGGGAACCAACCTTTAAGGTCTGAATAGGGAATTCCATATAGTCTATAGGGCTTGCAGGGGATGCAAAATGGAGAATATTATCCAGATGCCCGGCTATATGGACATATCCAGTTACGTCATATTTGATAAATTTGAAGTTTGGATTCTCAAAAAGATGGATTATGTTCTCAAGATTTCCGGTTATCAGGTTATCCATACAGATAACCTGATGCCCTTCAGCAAGCAGAAGGTCACAGAGATGGGAACCTAAAAAACCTGCGCCTCCGGTGATTAAAGTTCTTTCCACTTGAATCTCCTTTCAGGTAAAAAAATAAAACAGAAAAACAATCTGATTACTCAGAATGAACTACTCCGATGCAAAGCGCCGAGGAACTCTGTTGAATAGTCTGTAATCAGTTTTTCTCTTTCCTGCCCTGTCGCATTAAAATAAAAATTAATAAGCTCCTTTGCGATTGGAGCACATACTTCTCCGCCAAAACCCCCATTTTCAACAAGTATCGAAAGAACTATCTGCGGGTCTTCAGCTGGAGCAAAAGCTACAAACCATGCATGGTCCTTTAAATCTGCAGAAAATTCACCTTTGGCTTTTAAATATTTTGAAGTTTGAAGGCTTATAACCTGGGCAGTTCCTGTTTTTCCGGCAATAGTTATGCCATTAACTTTTGCCCTCCATCCTGTTCCGCTGTTAACAACATTTATCAATCCCTCTTTTACAATATCAAAAACCTCTTTTTTAACAGGAATCTCTTTCCTAAATGATTTAAGGTTATTTTTCTGCCTTGTAGGAGAATATATAACATCCGGATTAACTATAACTCCGTCATTAGCCACTGCCATTACCATTTTTGCCAGCTGTATCGGAGTAACAAGCAGATACCCCTGCCCGATAGCCATAAAAAGAGTCTCACTTTTAATCCATGGCTTCTTCAAGAACTTTAATTTCCACTCTGAATCAGGAACCAATCCTCTCTCTTCAAAAGGTAGTTCAACCCCTGTTTTCTCCCCTAACCCAAAATAGCGCGAATACCGTGCGAGGGTATTCACATCAAGACGTTTACCAAGATTATAGAAAAATACATTACATGAGTTCATTATGCCACGATAAATATCAACACTTCCATGTCCTTCCTTTTTCCAGCAGAGAAAATTTTTATTTCCAAAATACATACTTCCATTGCATATAATACTGTAATCCTCATTTATAAGTCCTTCATTCATTGCAGCAATGGCAGTTACAATTTTAAAAACCGACCCTGATGGATACTGGCTCTGAACCGCTCTGTTTTGCAATGGATGTCCTGTATCGTTGAATAAACTTCTCCACTCCTTTGCAGATAACCCTGCAGCAAAAAGATTTGGGTCAAAGGATGGATGACTTGCCATTATCAGAATGTCACCATTTTTAGGGTTCATAGCTACAATCGAACCCTTCCTGTTTCCAAGAAGTCCTTCAGCATATATCTGAAGCGGCAAATCAACAGTAAGGCATATATCCTTTCCCCTTTCAGATTTTTTTGATAGTGAAAAAAGTTCCTCTTTTTCTCTTCCAAGACTATCTTTCACAACCTTCCGCCATCCGTATTCGCCTCGTATTGTCCTGTCAAAATATTTTTCGACTCCGGATTTCCCTACCAATGCTCCATATTTTAGATAGTTGAACTTGTCTATATTGCTCTGGCTCGCTTCACCTATATAACCAATCAAATGCGAAGCCACTGTTTCAAAAGGATAAAATCTTCTATGTTCAATCTTTATCTCAACACCCGTTAGTTCCTCTTTGTGTTCTTCCAAATATGCTAAAGTCCCTCTTTCAAGATTTTTCTTTAAAACTATTGGCTGGAAATAAAGTTGTTTTGGAAGAGATTTTACCTTTGCAGAAACTGTTTCAGAAGAAATATCCAGAAGAGTACAGATTTTCTTAATAAGTTTTTCCTTGTTTAGATTTTTTGGAATATTTTCAAGAACAAGTTCTGCAGTAAAGCTTGGGCGGTTAAAAGCAAGGAGGGTACCATTTCTGTCAAAAATATTTCCGCGAATACCGGGTTCAGAAATAGTCCTTATTCTGTTGTTGTCTGCTTCCTTCTTAAAACTCTCACCCTCTGTTATCTGGAGGCCCCACATTCTTATTATTATAACTAAAGCGCAAAAAAGCATGAGGATTTGAAAAAATTCCAGTCTTTTCCCAAACCCTTCTATATCATTGTTTTGAAAGCGCTTTATTGACATAAAAGCAGACCCTTCATTCCTGGCAATAAAGGATTCTCTGGCAGTTAGAACAGAATATTATATTTTCACCTGACTTGAGTTCATTATATTTTTGAGGCAAAACTTTAATAAAACATCCCTGGCAGGACATATTTTTAACTTCTGCCATTGCTAACTTATCTTTATGGTCTGATAATTTCTGGTAAACCTGCACAAGCTTTGTTTCAGTTTTTCCAATTATATTCTCACGCTCAAGTTGAGTTTTTCTTATTTCTTCTTCCAAGCTTTTAAGTTCTTTTTCCTTTTCCTTTACTATACCTTCCCATGCCACTTTTTCAGCATCAACTTTTTTCCTCGCCTCGTTTATTCCTTTCTTTATAAGTTCAACACTGTCAAGAAGCATTATTATTTCTTCCTCAAATTTATCCTTATTTTTCTTTATAGAATCAATTTCACTTAAAATGGCAGAATATTCTTTGTTAGTTTTTACTTCATTGAGTTTAACCTGAGTTTTCTTTAAATGCTCCATTTCATCATTAAGAGCCCCTTCCTTGATACGTATTGTCTTCTGCGTCTCCTTTTGTTCAGACTCTTTATTTTTATATTCCTCTTCAGCAGAGTCGAGACTCGCTTTTCTTTCTTCAATTTCTTTTGGAATATTATTTTTTAATCTCTCTAATTCCAAAATTTTAAAATCCAGATTCTGTAAGTTTATTAAAAGTTTCAGCTCTTCATTCAATTCCTTTCACTCCCTTCCATAAATAAAAAAAGAGAGTGCGTTTCTGCACTCTCTTTTTCTCTCCCTTATTATTAAGGAAGACACCATCATTCTTGATATTCTGCATCAATTCACAAACCCTGTTTTTTATATATTGTGCCTTGGGCCCACCTGGGTTCGAACCAGGGACCTACCGGTTATGAGCCGGTGGCTCTTCCAGCTGAGCTATGGGCCCTGATTTATTTTAACCAATCTCAGGCCAACTCACAAAAGGTTTTAGCTTTTTAGAACGGCTTATATGCCTTAGCTTCCTTAAAGCCTTTGCTTCTATCTGCCTTATTCTTTCTCTTGTAACACTAAAATCCTTCCCTACTTCCTCAAGCGTATGCTCTGCATTTACATCTATGCCAAAACGCATTCTCAACACCTTTTCTTCCCTTGGTGTTAAGGTTTTTAAAACCTCTCTGGTCTTTTCCCTTAAGTTTATCCCTATTACCGCATCAGCAGGAGATATAGCTTTTGTATCTTCTATAAAATCCCCCAAATGGCTGTCATCTTCCTCCCCAATCGGAGTTTCAAGAGATATTGGCTCTTTAGCAATTTTAAGAACTTTTCTGATTTTCTCCTCTGGAAGCTCCATTTTCTCAGCAATTTCTTCCGGAGTTGGCTCCCTTCCTATTTCCTGAACAAGATGCCTAGAAGTCCTGATAAGTTTATTTATAGTCTCTATCATATGAACCGGTATCCTGATAGTCTTTGCCTGATCTGCAATTGCTCTGGTAATAGCTTGTCTTATCCACCATGTTGCATATGTTGAAAACTTATAACCTCTCTTGTACTCAAATTTTTCAACTGCCTTCATAAGCCCGATATTCCCTTCCTGTATCAGGTCAAGGAACTGCAAACCCCTGTTAGTATATTTTTTAGCAATACTGACAACTAGCCGCAGGTTTGCCTTTGCAAGCTCTGATTTAGCCAGCTTATCCTTTAATCTTCCCTCGTTTATCAACATCACAGCAGTTTTAATCTGCCCGCCTGAAAGATTTGCTTCAAGCTCAACTTTTCTTATTTTACGCCTTGAGCTTTTAATTGCTTTTCCAAGTTCATTTGTCTCCCTGGCAAGCTTTTTATTGCCTGCAACATTGCTGCTTTTTCCTTTTTTCTTTGTCTGCTTTTGCGAATAACTATGGGATTGCAAAGAAAGTTTTTTTATCTTTATCTCAAACTCCCTTATCTCATCTTCAGCTTTTGATATTCTCTCAGCTATTACTTCCAGTTTTGATGCAATCCTGTCAATCTGCCTGCTGCTCATCTGTATATTTTTTATCAGATTAACGATTTCATCATGAATCAAGGAAAGCTTCCGTTTCCATTTTCCATGCTCTTCACTTCCAGAATTAAGTTTGTTAAATACCTTTAAGGTTTTTGAATATTCTTTATCCTTATTCCTAATTTTATCTATAATATCTAAAACCCTTTTTTCCTCTTTCTTCGCTTTCTCTGAATACAGTTCATCAAAATCACTTATGCTGATTACATTACCTATCTTCAGTCTCCCTTTTTTGAGCCTGTCTCCCATTGAAACAACTTCTCTTATTGCCAAAGGAGTTGTGATGATGGAATTTATAATCTGATTCTCAAACCTTTCAATCTTTTTCGCTATTTCTACTTCTCCTTCTCTGCTAAGAAGAGATACAGAGCCCATCTCCCTTAAATACATCCTGACGGGGTCGTCAGTCTTTCCATACATTTCAGACATTAAAATGAGTTTTTCATCTTCTATCTTGTCTTCTTCATCCGGCTCTTCCAAAGACTCTTCAGTAACTTCTTCTTCCTTCTTTTGAACAGGTTTAGAATCAATAATTTCAATATCCATTTCATCAAAAAGCATCATTATGTCATCAATCTGCTCAGAATCAGTCAGGTCAGGAGGTAGCATTTCATTTACTTCATCAAATGTTAAAAATCCTTTTTTCTTCCCTTCTGAAATCAGTTGCCTTACTTCTATAAGATTTCTATTTTCCATAGAAAAAATTCTCCTCTAATCTAATTTTCTAAAAATTTTGTGCTTTTTAAAAAAGTGTACAATTTATATTTTTGCTCTAAAAGTTTGTCTAAAGTATTTTCATCTCCTTTCCCTTTAGCAAGCTTAAGTTCGTCCTCAATATTGTTAAGCGTTTTTTTTGCTTTTCTCTTTTGCATCTGTTTAATGCAGTCAGATATTGCCTTTTCTATATCCTGCCAATCTTCGCTCTTAAACAAAAAAGCTGATATCAGGTCATTAACTTCCTCATCAGCCATAATATTCATAATCCTGTTTGGCTCAAATTCTTTATTGCTTTTTATTGAGTTTGCTATCTCTATTGCAATTTTTTTAAGAAGCGGCACTTCAAAATCATCAGAACTTATATTGTCAAAAACCCTTGTTGCAACCTCTTTTGAAGTCAGCATTAACTGAATAAGATGAACCTCAAGAGAATCAAGCTGAATCTTCCTTGTTTCTTCTTTTAAAGGTACAAATGTTATATCTTTTTTCCTGTCATATTTAATAGCCTCATAAAGAAACTCTTCTTTCACTCCAAGTTTACTTACTAAATAATTTGCATAATCAGCAAGCCTGAGTATGCACATTACAGACTCAAGCACTTTAAGAACTTTGGTTAAAGCCTGTGACCTGTCTGAGGTTGTTGATAAATTATATCCTTCAACAGATCTGTCAATTATATATTCTCCTATATCCTTGCTGCTATTAATTAATGCTTTAAAATCTTCAGTCCCTTTTGAGTTTAAAAAACTATCAGGGTCATCTCCCTCAGGTAATACAACAACCTTTCCGCAAAGTCCTGTTTTCAAAACCCCTTCCCATGCTCTCAGGACCGCATTAATTCCTGCTCTGTCAGCATCATAGATAAATATGATATTCCCTGTTAAGCTTTTAATAAGCCTCAATTGCTTTTCTGTTAAAGCAGTTCCAAGTGATGCCAAAGAATTCTTGAATCCAAATCTGTGAGCTGTTACAACATCAACATATCCTTCCATAACTATACAGCAATTATCAGTTTTTATTCTCTCCTTGGCAATATGGAGTCCATATAGGCTTTCGCCCTTTTTATAAATCAATGTTTCAGGGCTATTTATATATTTTGGCAACGAATCATCCAGATTCCTTCCACCAAACCCAATTATCTCTCCATTTATATGAAATATTGGAAAAATTATCCTTTTACGGAACCTGTCATAGCTGCCGCTTTTATTTTCTCTTTGAACTGCCAAACCTGATTCCAGGATTATTTCTTCAGAATATCCCTTTCTCCCTAAGTATTTTACCAGAGAATCCCACTCTGATAATGCATATCCTATGTTAAAATCTTTAAAAGAACCCTCCTCAATACCTCTTTTTCTTAAATACTCCAGAGCAGCCTTCCCCTCGCTGGTTTCCTTTAATGTTTTTTTAAAAAATTCATTTGCCAGCGAATTTACTCCATAGAGAATCTCTTTTTTTCCAACAAACTTCTCACTTTTATCATCCCGTGTAAGTTTTATCTGTATCCCGTATCTTTTAGCAACAGACAATACCGCTTCAGGAAAAGATAAATTTTCATATTTCATTAAAAATGAAAATACGTTGCCTCCCTGACCGCATCCAAAACAGTGGAACATCTGCTTTTCAGATGAAACAATAAAAGAAGGAGTTTTCTCATGGTGAAACGGACATAACCCTTTATAATTTTTACCAGACCTGTTTAAAGTTATATAGCCAGAGATAACTTCAAAAATATCACTGGTTGCTCTGATTTCTTCAATTTTTTCTTCTGGAATAAATCCGCTCACCGCAAAAACCCTTCATTTTAACAACGGCATCTCTCCTGTCCCGATACCTGTTTTCTACACTCTCGCAACCCTTGTAAAACCTGAACACTGAAAAACCTCCATCTTTTCTATCTTTAAAAGCTCGTCCAGCATCAGGTTCATTCCAAGAGAATCACTTGCTATATGCCCTGCTATGATTACATTTATGTGATTTTTCTCAGCTTCTTTAAGATGGTCTTCGCTGATATGCATTCCAACAATCGTTCCGATTTCAGTATGGGAAAGCTTCTCAAAAGCCTCTTTAGACCCTCCTGTTCCTCCTGTCATATCTACAAAAATTTTACCTGTTCTTTTTTTCTCTGACCCAACAAGAATAGCTGGCACATTCTGGTTAAGCTTTGATGTTTTGTATTCCGGAATATCGTTTAAAAAATCCATAACCTCTTTGACATAATAAGGCTTTTTGTCATCAAACCCCTTCTGCAAAAAGCTGGTAACAGCATTATCAGAAGGGGTATGAACGCACATAATAGGTATATTCAACAACCTTGCAGCATCAACTGTTCTGTTATAGTTAGAAGGCATAACCTTTCTTGAAACTTCTTTAATCCTTGGCTCTAAAATCCCTTCAGCTACATTTATTGGTACTCCAAATTTATTCAGTATATCTGCCTGCATATGCATTACTTCATAAAAATTAGCCATTGCCCTTCCTTCGGGATGATGAGCTATTGTAAGGTCAATTTTTTCTCCTTTTTCTCTGAGCCTGTCAGCTAAGACTACCTCTCCTATTTCAATATCTATTCCAACAAGAATCCTTTTTACTTCAAGCTCAGGGGAGCCAAAAAGAATTCTGGTATCAGCAAACGGATTTGAAAGCCTTTCCTTGTCAAAATACTCCTTCTTATCCTCCTTAAGCTCATCATACGCTTCTCTCTGAAGCCTGAAGAATTTTTCAATTGGTTCTCTCCCTCGCGGGTCAAAGTCAATCCCTTTCTGAATAACCGTTTTATAGATTTCACTTAATTTCATAATAAATTCCTGTTATTTTCCAATCCGGGTATAAAAGTCTTATTTATTACAATAATGCTGATGATGAATTTTACTGTTGAAAATACGCTTTTCAAGAAGGAAGGAATTTTTTTTAATACCCCATATCCTTCTCCTCTTCCTACCATATTCCCCTTAACCTGATAACTATATAGGAGATGAGGAGATTGTTTGTATTAAATATCTTTTTATATATGAAAGCCTTCATCCTTGACTCTCTAAGGCTTGCTGAACTATTTTATTTACTATCTTTCCGTCAGCCTTACCCTTAAGTCTTGGCATTAAAATTTTCATTACCTTCCCGATATCTTTCGCAGATGTTGCGCTTACTTCCAATATTGCCAGCTTTGCAATTTCTTTAAGTTTATCCTCTGATAACTGTTCCGGCAAATAATTTTCAACTACTTTAAGCTCCTCCTTTTCTTTCTGAACAAGATCTTCTCTTCCTCCTTTAGCAAATTCTTCTATTGATTCTTTCCTGAGTTTTGCAGCATGTGATAAAACATCAAGTCCTTCATCCTCTGATAACTCTCCCCGTTTATCAATTTCTTTATTTTTTATTGATGAAAGCAGCATTCTGACAACAGAGAGTTTCGCTTTATCGCCTGATTTAAGCGATTCTTTAAGGTCAGAGGTTAATTTCTCTTTTATGCTCACAGAACTTATTTGATAAAATAAAAAAAGGGAGAACCCTTTTATGATTTAAAAACAGTAGATTACTTGTGAAATTTATCTAACTAAATATATATCACTAATATTTTTTGTCAAGCCATTTTGCCTGAAAATTCCTTATTTTTCATTTTTTTTTGAAAATCTTTTCCTAATTGTATCCCCTATCCTTTCAAGAGTTTCTGATATATCACCTCTTTTAACCACAGTTTTAATTAAGAATACCCTCTCTTCCTCTATTGCTGATTCTAAAACTTTATTAAATCTTTTCAAAGAGTTAACCCTTGCTTTGTATAATCTGTAGCCGCAGGCTAGCCTGCGTAATATTATGCCATCTAAAGGTTGTTATATTTTAGATACTTTAATTTTAAAGATTTTTCAAGATGTTTTAATCCTATAGGTTATTCAATGATTGGTAGCCACAGGCTTCCTGCCTGTCGGCACCTGCCTACCGCAGGCAGGGACAGGTAGCCTGCAAAAAGGAAGTGTCTTGCCTCCTTCAAATGGAACAACGATAGCATTATTGTTACAGTCCCTGATATGTTTGCAGGAAAGAAGGAAAAGATTGTTTCTGTCAGAGTAAAAACTACCTATGGCACAAGCCTTAACGAGAAATTTAAGGTCTTGAGAGCACAGTAGAATAAAGGTCAATTTTAGAGAAGAGGTTTTTTAAAGTAGTAAAATAAAGATTGGAATAAATCCTCTGCTGTCCAATTTAATTAGCATCATTGACCCTAAAATACTCTCGGACAGGCGAGACGCCTGATTATTTTCATGTCTCTCTGTAAACCAAAGGCTCGTAACGATTCCCACCTTCGCGGAAATGACAATGAATACTAATTATACATAGAAGCAGAGCTTCGAGGAATTCTTGGATTAAAACTTTCAGTATTTGGATTTTGACATTGATTTGTCATTTGGATTCTGGTATTTGAGATTACAATAATTTTTTTCTAAAATAACCAAAACGAGGGATATATGGGAATATTAGATGCAATCGGCAATACTCCAATGGTGGATTTGAGCAGGCTTGCAAAACCCGGCTCTAAAATCTATGCCAAGGATGAATCAAAAAATCCGGGTGGAAGCATTAAGGACAGAATTGCAAAATTTATGATTGAGATTGCTGAAGAGACAGGAGAACTGAAACCCGGCGACAGAATAGTAGAAGCAACAAGCGGCAACACTGGAATAAGCCTTTCAATGGTGGCAAAGGAAAAAGGCTACAAGATGATAGTCGTAATACCGCAAAACATGAGCACTGAGAGAATGGAAAAGATAAGCTCCTTAGGAGCAGAGATTGTCCTTGTTGGAGACAGCGACTTTGAAGGCGCTGTAAAAAAAGCCTATGAGATAAGCCGCGAGCCAAATACCTTTATTCCAAGGCAATTCAGCAATTACGCAAATATCATTGCCCACATTGTAACAACCGGAAGGGAAATTGTTGAACAGTTCAGGGAAAGGGAACCGGGAAAAGAAATAGATGCCTTTGTCGCAGGAACAGGAACAGGCGGAACCCTGATGGGAGTAAGGGCGCGACTACTGCGGGAATTTCCAGATATAAAAACCTTTGCCGTAGAGCCTGCTGAATCTGCTGTAATGAGCGGGAGAGAGCCCGGCATTCATAAAATTCAGGGAATAGGAGACGGGTTTATTCCTGACCTTGTTGATATGAGCTTTGTGAACGGAGTAAAAGCTATAAAATCTGATGATGCTATCAGCATGGCTAAAACTCTATTTAAAGAGCTTGGGCTAAATGTCGGGATAAGCAGCGGAGCTAATGTGATTGCGGCAATAGAGGTGGCTCAGGAGTTTAAATATGTAGTAACTGTCCTTCCTGATAATGCTGACAGGTATAAAAGCATGGGATTATAGATATGGTAAATCCTTATTCAATAAAAAATCTTTTTATGGGCAAATTACTGCACGGAGGAGACCTCCTTGCTGAGCTTGAAAAAATTTGTTCAGATAAAAAGATAAAAACCGGAATCCTTACAGCTATTGGAGCTGTAAAAAATGCAACTGTTGGTTTTTATAATCAGACAGAAAAAAAATATCTGAAACATCAATTCGATAAGCCTCTCGAGATACTAAGCCTCAACGGAAACATATCAATAAAGGATGATAAAACAATGGTACATGCCCATATTGTTTTATCTGACTCCGAAGGGAATTCCTTTGGAGGACATCTGATGCCCGGAACCACAATTTTTGCCTGCGAGTTTTGGATATTTGAGATTGAAGGAGAGCTATTGATTAGGGGATTTGACGAAGTAACAGGACTTCCCTTATGGAAAAACAAGAAAGTCCCTGCTTAAAGCTTACAGGTTATAACTTATAGCTATTTTAAACTTTGTCCTTTGTCATTTGAACTTATTCCACGTAACGGGCATTGTTCACAATCAGGTCTTGAGCGGCAGAATCTATTGCCAACACAGACAATCAAAGCGTGATACTCATTATATATGTGGGTATCCTCCGGAAGGTTTCTCATGAAAAATCGCTGAGTATCATCATAAGAACTATTTTCTGGAATAAACCCGTGACGGCTGAAAATCCTCTGAGTATATGCATCAACCACAAAAACAGGCTTCTCAAAAGCATAAAGAAGGATGCTGTCCGCTGTCTCATTCCCTATGCCAAAAATTCCGAGTAGTTTGTCCCTTAAGAGCATATGTTCTTCCTTTGCCATACGAGACAGAGAACCATTGTACTCATCAGTTGCAAACTCTACAAATGCCTTAAGCTTTTTAGCCTTCTGGTTAAAATAGCCTGATGGCTTTACAAACTCTGCAAGACTTTTCTCATTTATCTCTTTTATTCCTTTAAAAGAAAGAACCCTCTTTGCATATAGATTTGAAATGGCTTTTTCTACATTTTTCCACGCGGTATTCTGGGTTAAAATAGCTCCAACAATAACTTCAAACCTTGTCCTTGCGGGCCACCAGTTTCTTGGTCCGAACTCCTTTAAGAGAATGTTGTATATCTCAAGGAGTTTATTGTGAGCAATAACACTTTTCATTGTTTTATTTAATCTCAGAATTCCTCGAAGCTCAGTAGGTCAGGCGCCTGCCTGCCGGCAGGCAGGCAATCTCGTTCGGGATAAACTCCGCAATCTCAGTTTTCTCCCCCTTTAGAAAAGGGGGATAGAGGGGGATTTGAGATTGCCACGTCGCTGTCGCTCCTCGCAATGACAAAATTGAATTCGTCAGCCTGTGAATATCTGTTCCTACATTACAGCAACGCTCCCCAGCCCTTTGGAATCTCTTTTAGCCCGGAAAATTTTTTGAAAAGATTTTTTGAGATTAGCAGGATTTTTGATTCAGCCCGTGTGCAAACATCCCCTCTCTTATTTATCAACTCTCCCCTTACGTAAGCAATGCTATCTTCCTCTGAAACTATCTCTCCTTTAAGAAAAATTGCTTCTCCGATATAGAGGGGTTTTAAATAATCAATCTTTAATGTTAATGTTGCGCCAAGCCTCTTTCTCAGACCAATAAGAGTCCATATTGTGAGGTCATCAAGCAAAGTGCTCTGAAGTCCGCCATGAAAGACCTTTGAAAAGCCGCAATATTCTTCTGAAGGTGTACATTCAGAAACAACTCTTTTGTCATCCTCTATATAAAATTTTAATTTAAATCCTATAGGATTCCTCTGTCCGCATACAAAACATCCATTATTCTCAAAATTATTTATAATCTCTCTTCTCATGAAATCTCCTCTTGAAAAACTCTGACTTCGTATTTAAAAGAAATACTAAATCCTAATTTCTAAATTCTAAACAAGCACAAATTTTCAAAATTCAAATGTTCAAAACTGTTTTAAGTTCATTTCTTTTATCTTCTTCCTCAAAGTATTCCTGTTTATTCCAAGAAGCTTTGCTGCTTTTGACTGGCTGTTGCCTGATTCCTTCAAAGCAAGCTTTATAAGGGCTTCATCTACTTCTCTTTGAATGTCTGAAAATATCCTTTCTCCCTTTTTTCCCCGGAGAATCTTGTAAAACTTTGCCTTGACAGAAAAATACAAAGAGATTTTCTCATCAACAGCTTCAGTTTCAATGATAAAAGGGAACTCCTTCTCAGACAGGATTTTTCCTCCTGACATAAGCATTGCTCTTAAAATTGAATTTTCAAGCTCCCTGACATTTCCGGGCCAGTTATATTCCATCAGTTTCTCAACTGCTTTTTCAGAAATTGACCTGACATTCAATGACATCTCATCAGAAAACTTTTTTATGAAATATTTCACAAGCTCCGGAATATCCTCTTTTCTCTCTCTGAGAGGGGGGAGTTTTATCGGGAAAACATTCAGCCGGTAGTAAAGGTCTTCCCTGAAATTCTTATCTCTAACAGCTTTTTCAATGTCAATATTTGTAGCTGCTATTATTCTGACATCAACCGCTATCGGAACCCCTTCGCCAACCCTGTCAATCTCCTTATCCTGAAGAACTCTCAGTATTTTTCCCTGAAGATTAAAATCCATTTCTCCAATCTCATCCAGAAACAGGGTCCCGTTCTGCGCCTGAACAAATTTACCTGACTGGGTATCGATTGCTCCTGTAAAAGCCCCTTTTCTGTGCCCGAAAAGCTCACTCTCAAGAAGGTCTCTTGGTATTGCAGCACAGTTGACTTTTATAAAAGGGCTTCCGGTTCTTCTGCTGTGATTATGAATCATTCTTGCCACAAGCTCTTTCCCTGTCCCGCTTTCACCCAAAAGCAAAACTGTTGCATCGCTGTTTGCCACTTTCCCTATAGCCTTGAATATTTCCTGCATTCTCTGGCTCTTCCCGATAATTGTCCACTTATGCTGTTGTTCTTCAAGTTCAGCCCTTAAGGCTTTTACCTCTCCCTGCAAGTCAATAAGCCTGTTTATCTTCTCCATCAGCAAATTTAATTCATCAAGGTCAAATGGTTTTGTAAGGTAATCATAGGCTCCCTTTTTCATTGCTTCTATTGCATTGTCCATAGTGTTCTGGGCAGTCATCATAACAACAAAAATATCAGGAGCTATTTTTTTTATCTCGCTTAAAACCTCAAAACCGCTCATTCCCGGCATTCTCACATCAAGCAGGACAATATCGTATTTTGCATCCTTTACCAGATTGAGAGCCTTCTTCCCCTCCTTCGCAGTATCTGCAATATATCCCTTTTTTTCCAAAGACCTCTTTATTACTTTCAGCAGGCTCTCTTCGTCATCTACTATTAAGATTCTTTTCTTTTCCATTGAGTTTCTGTTCCTTTTTAATTTAAATTATATCAAGAACTTTTTTACATTACAACAAGATATAATGAATTGCCCCGCAACAATCCCTCTCTATCCCCCCTTTAGAAAAGGGGGGTTGGGGGGGGGATTTGAGATTGTCACGCTCCTGTAATTAAACCATACTTTTTCAGAAGCCTCGGGGAAAAATCATTGAAGCAAAGAGAAAAGAATTGAGACAGAAAGGAAAGAAAGCGTTATTAACCTTTTTAAAACAGACCCGTGAAGGAAAGTATGTAAAAATAGAGAAAAGTTATCTGCACGATTATAGAGTTAAAGAATAACGACAGAACTCACCTGCCCAAAACAAAAAGCAGATAAAATATTGATAAATCATAAAACATTTATAGGAATTAAGCCTACGAAAAAAGCACCGCTGTTTTGGGTCAGGTGGAGCAACTGGTTATGCCTACTTTGAATAATATTAGTAAATATAACGTTCAATGTCTAATGACCCATGAAATACACCCAATATATCAATATCTCCAGAGTGTTTTACAAGATAGGCAATTCTATAATGACCATAAAGTAAAATTCGGATATTACGTTCTGGCTTATGTTTGTATTTATAACCCATTTCTGGAAATTCCAATAGTAACTGAGCTTTGTTGTAAATAGCCTCTACAGTACGAATTGCTGCATTAGGATTATCTTGAAAAACATAATCATGGATATCTTTTAGCCACTGCTCTGACTCTGCTGTCCAATTTATTTTTGCCATGTTTTAATTCTATGTTTCATTTCCTCATTGTTTATAGTTCTATTAGAATCAGAGTCGGCAAGACCTCTTTCAACCATCCGATTAAATGCTAATTCACGAAGAATTTCATCATACGAACTATCATCTGGCTGTTCCTGAATAATTCTGTTCATTTGTTCTTTTACTAAAGCCATAATTTGACCTCCTTCCAATTTTTACTTTTTAAAAGGCATAACATGTATTGGACAGACTGTATAAACCGGTGGAAGCAGACTGTCCCTTTCCGCCTAAACAGGGGGAGCATCCGACGGCCGTTTGCTCCAACCCCTTGTACCATCGCATCTTGCCTCCGTCATCCGTTTTCGGAGCCTCGTCTTATGCACCCGATAATTCACACTATTTAAAGCAGTTTGAATTTCTGACACATCCAACTCTTTTTTCTACTGTAAACTGTAACACCCCCCTTTCTTTTGTCAAGCAGTTTTCAGTTTTCAGCATTCAGAGATATTGCAATATCTTATCCTTGAGAATTAAATGTAGGGACAACCACAAGGGTTTGTCCCTACATGGTTGTCCTGTCATTGGCAAAGCAAGGCTCTGCTGCTACATCAGATTGGACAGTGATAAACCGTTCGGCTGAGCTCACGACGAAACCCTGTCCCAAGTTTTCTAATTATTATTTGCGACAATTGAAACGCAATAAAATGCGCCATTTGAAATGCAAGGTAACAAGGATTATGAGGTTTTTAAATCCCTCTCATGGGAAGAATATAATAAAGAAAAAATTTTTTGGAGGATAAAAATTAAGGAAGAGGCAGATAAATCTTAAAAATGGCTCCCTTTCCTTCTTCGCTCTCAACCCTTATAAACCCGTTATGCTCTTCAATAATTTTAAGGGACAAAGCTAACCCCAACCCGACTCCGCCGGGTTTTGATGTGCAGAAGGGAGTAAAAAGATTTTTTCTGATTTCCGGAGATATGCCTCTGCCACTATCCTGAATCTCAACAAGAATGTACTGCTTTCTCGCGGTGTCTTTGGAGACAGGATGATATTCCTGGGAAAATTTAGTCCTTATATCAATATTCCCTTTTTCACCAAGCTCTTCAAGACTGTTTTTTATTATATTGTGAAATACCTGAAAAAGAGAATCCTTTGAAGCAAGGATATCAGGAAGGCTTGGGTCATAGGTTCTGCTGAATATTATCTTATCAGGATTAATTTTTGTTTTTTCCAAAAGTATTACCTGATCAAGTATGCTGTGGATATTGCACTGTTCAAAGAAATTTTTTTTTCGCGTTGTTAACTCCATAAGACTGTTAGTAAGTCTTGAAAGCCTTTCAACCTCCTGAATTATAATATTTATGTATTCTTTCTGCTCTTTATTGTCCTCAATTTCTTCAAGAAGCAGCTGCGCCGCGCCCCTTATACCTCCAAGAGGATTTCTTATTTCGTGCACTATCCCTGCAGCCAGAACCCCTGAAATCTGCATTTTCTCAAGATTAAGAGTCCTTTCTTCAAGTCTTTTAATCATTGTCAAATTTTTTATTATTACAACTGTCCCTTCAGTTTCTCCCTTGTTGGAAATCAGCGGCGAAGTGGTAATGCTGACAGGTATTTTACTCCTGTCTTTTTTAATGTAGTCTGTCTCGTAGTCAGAAAAAGTAATTTCTAAAGACATTGTTTTTTTTACAAGCTCAATTAGATTAATATTTTCAGAAAAAAATTCAAAAAGTGACTTGCCCTGAACCCTGTTAAATGAAATCCCGCTTAGTTCTTCCATTGATGAATTAAAAACATTGATACAGAAATTCCTGTCAACGACCATCATCCCGTCCGGAAGGGCATGAATGATTTCTTTCAGGGTTTTTCCTGCTCCTGAATTAAAACTCTTTTTCATCTAATTATTCAATCCCAACATTCTTTAAATACACAATTCCTTCCTTAAGGCTTTCATCTGTTACCTCGGGCTCTACTTCAATTATTTTTATGGTTTCAGGTTTTAAATATTTCTTTATCATTTCGAAGTCAACCTTACCATTTCCCGGTGCTTTATGGTCCCTATAGCCTTCACAGTCATGAAGATGAATACCAAGCAATTTCTCTCCATAGCCCTTTAGCCAGTCTTCATGCTTTTTTAAACCTAAATTCTGCCATGTTTCCGCATGCCCAACATCATGCCAGTAACAGATGTTTGAACCATTAAACTTTCTAAAAATCATTTCCATCTCCTCAAAATCAGGAATCTGGTGGAAATAATACCTGTTCTCAATTCCAAGCATCACATTTTCTTTTTCTGCAGTTTTATTAAGTTTTTCAAGACTGAAAAGTACAGCATCAAAAAACCTCGCTTTTGCTTTATTACGCTCGCTTTTTATCTCATCTAAAAACTTTAAAAACCTCTCAGAGTTTATTTCCCCATCATCATAAAACTCAAAAAACTCTCTCTTATAAGAATCCATTCCTGTATTCCCAAGATGAAGCACAACTGCCCTTGCTTCAAGGTCATTTGCGTGCTCTATGGTTCTGATTGTATATTCTACAGCCTTTTTTCTCTCATCCTCTTCAGGTGAAGACAACAGAAAGGCATCTCCGCTTCCTGTTTCCAGAATATCAGACACGGGAAAAAAATTATGAACAGATAAAATCTTTAATTTGCCATTTTTCAAAAAAGGCTTCATCTGCTTGTAAGTCTCTTCATCTATCCTATATTCAAGTTCAAGAGCACCTATTCCAAGCTCATATATCTTACTTAGAAGTTCCTCTCCATTTTTTATTTTACCTGACTGCCATACAGTAGAAATACCTAACACATTACACTCCAATTAAAACCTTAAACTAAAATTTTAAACCCTCCAATCCTTGACACCTTAAGCCTTATATTAATTATGAGCATAATTTACAGGATATTGTCAAAAGGATATCTATTATATTTAGTCACAAGTCAACCAGCAGACAAATCAGGTTAACAACACCCTGATAAAAAGAGGTAACGAGTGGCACAAGCCTGACAGGATGATACTTAACAGAGACCACATTCTGTTTGTGGAACCTGTTAGCAAGGATTCGCAGGTGGCAGGAATTGCCCTTTGGCAGAAAAGAAGCAAAAAATAAAAGGAGAAAATAATGAAAGTGAAAACAAAAGCGATTTTTAAAAAACTGATAGGAAGTGGACTGGTTGGATTGGGGTTATGGAAGAGAAGAAAAATTTAGTATAAGGTGAGGAGTTATAAGTTTCTTCGTCTTTTCTCACACAGAGGACATATATTCTCTGTTCCAACAAATTCGCCTTTGCAGCGATGGCATACTCTCTTCTTTAATCTAACAAGCTCAACCATTTTGTCTTCAGTCAGCTTTTTCATGCTTAGCCTTGGCTGTACTCCGATTGCCTTTACAAGACAAACATCCTGACAAAGCCTGCAGTTTGTGCATCTCTGCTCATTAAAATAAATCTTAATAAAGGCTTCATCAGAAATCCTGCTTATAGCTCCTGTTGGGCAGAGAACGTCGCAAACATTACAACCCATGCAGTTTTCTCTGATAAAGGCTGTTGCAAAAGGAATAAAGGTATCAGGAGATAAAACTTTCTCTTCCTGATTAGAATCCTTTAAGAGACTCACCAAATGCGGCCTTTTATGATTCTGGAATTTCCTGGTCTGCGCACCAGGTATTTCTTCCTTATTTTCAGATTTATACAGATTAGCCAGAGTATTAGTTGTCTCTAACATTACTTTGCTTTTTATTCTTTTAAAGAATTTTCTCCTGTCCAGATTCTCTTCTCTTTTAACCTTGCCCTCACCCTTCTTAAATTCAGAGAACTCACCAAGGACCTGAATGCTATCTCCTTCTAACCCTAATGAATGAATAATAAAGATAGCTAATTGCCTTATCTCATGAAAAAGCGCCTTTCCCTTTTCAATGCTACATCCTTTACAATCCGGAACCTTTATCTCTATTCTGCCTGACCTCTTTAAAACCAGATGGATGAGGATGTTTTCCGTAAGCCTTCCAACGCATTTTAAGGAAATTAAATCAACATTTTCCTCAATCCCTTTTTCACACGTAAACCTCACAACCCTTTCAGGATTATTCTTAAGAAAATCCTCTGCAATGGATATTATTGAAAAATCGTTCTTGGTTTCAGAGTCAAAAACACCGTTCGGGCAGGCTGAAATGCAGCAACCGCATTCAATGCATTTATCATCTATAGAAATATTATTTTCTATACTGATTGAGCCAGCCGGACAGAATTCAACGCATCTTCTGCATTTTGACTTGGGAGACCTTACAGTCGGGCAGAGTTCAGGAATGATAATTATGTCCTTTCTCGTAAAACTCTCCAGCGCCTTATTAATTATTTTTGATTCAAGCATAATATATCTAAATAAACAGGCGAGACGCCTGTTCTACTCTCTTTATGATCATCCTTTTATAAATGCACAATTTAATGTATTGCTATCAGAAAGGACAAAGTCAAGGGTGATTTTCGCAATGGCGAGATAAAAATTATTTTTTGTTTTTTCAAAAATTTTTTCACATAAATCTGGAAGCCAGCACAGAATGTGCTCTTTTAAGAACTTCTTTTCCATTTTCTGAAGGGAGGTTATAAGTTTAGGATTATTTTCCTTATAAGCTTTTTCTTCTTCCTTGCAGAGAGTAGCCATAAAAGCAAGCTCTGTTCCGATATGGTCTGGAAGTTCATGGTATTCATTGGGAATCTGAAATCCAAGTCTGGTATAAATTTTTTTAACATCAACCCCAGACTTTCCGCTCATACAACCATGGCGATACACTGATTCATAAGGGGTAACAAATTTCGAAAGAGGAACCTTAAACAAATCATGGTATTCCTGAACAAGGCTTCTAAAATCTTCGTTGTTTATATTTTCTAACTCAGAAATAAGTTGTTTTGTTCCATTAGAAATAAAAGATGAATTTACCGAAAAGGCTGCAATCTCTCTTAAAGTTCCAAGGGTATCTGCAGTGGGAGTAGTCAAAAATAAAGAGGAAAGGAAAAAGTAAAAATTACTTCTCTCCCACGCTAAATTAATAAAATTTTCATTTCCCTTTTCCAACATAATTTTAAAAGTAGAAACCAACCCCAAACAATAATCTCTTTACCTGAACTCCATGTAGGAGTTGGTTTCTACTGAGTATTTCTAATATTACCACGCTGTAATCCAACCCCACTCAAATGTTACTGATGGATTTGTATAGCTTCTTGAAGAAAACTTCTCAGGAACAGTTCCTGTATTGCCAACGTCTTCACCAAAGCTAAGGGCTTTCCCAATGCAGGTATTAACGCATGCAGGCTTTAAACCTGTAAGAGCACTTCCTGCACTGTTTAAAACCCTATGAGCGCAAAGCGAGCATTTCTCCATCTTCTTTGTGCTCCCATTAAACCTTGGAGCCCCATAGGGACACACCGTTGCGCAATACTTGCATCCAATACATTTACTATCATCAATAAGCACAACTCCGAAATTTGCATCCTTGCTTATTGCTTCAACAGGGCAAGATTTCAGGCACGCAGGCTCTTCACAATGAAAGCATGACATTGTCACAAAAAGCCTTTTTGGCTCTGTTTCTGTCCCTCCCTGCTTTTCAATAACTGCTCTATATCTTGTTCCTTTTACAGTATTTAACTCAGCATTGCAAGCTACAGCACAAGCTCTGCATCCAGCACATTTAGCAAGATTTATTGTAAAACCTAACTGGCTCATTCTTTAAGCCTCCTTTCAAATTTTTATTTTAACTTAAAACCTTTTCAACCTTAACTTTACTTATATAGAAACATGCCTGACCAGAAATCGGGTCTGTAAGGCATAGTTCAGGGAAATCGGGGTCTCCTCGCTGGACCAAATTGCCATTAGGACCTACACCGATTTTTGAGTCATAGGCTGAATCTACGCTATCAACTTTATAAGGTTTTGAACCAAACCATTCTCTTCCAAAATGGTGGTCAATAACAACTGATTTTTGGCGAAGCCCATTTATTACTCTGACCTTGCCCTGTGTACTCTGTCCATTGGATGAAGTTACTTTGACTATGTCACCTGTTCTTACTCCAAGACTTCCTGCATCTGTGGAGCTAAGATATATAAACCCTTCAGGCTGGAGTTCAAGGAGCCATTCATTGCTTGTTGACCTTGACTGAACTTGCCATGCTCTCTTATATGTGTTCAGAGTGTAGTCATATCCAGTAACTTCTTCAATTAAGGTTCCTTTAAGCCCAATATTCGGTTCTTCCCATTTCGGGATTCCTGAGTATTCTTCACCTGTCAACGCATTCTTTGCATGGGCAACCTTTTCTGAAAAGATGCTGATAAGGTCACCATATTTGTTTTTTATCCAGTCTGGTGCACTTGAATCTTCAATCTGAGCCGGATTCTCCCATCTACCAGCCATCTTCATATATTCAGTACTACTATCTCCAGGTCCGCTGGTTTGACCTTCACTTCCTAAACCCGAAGAGAAATCCCCTGCTTTAAAGGCTTCATCCCAGAACGAATAGGCTGTATCAAGATGCTTACCTGTGCCTATTCCATCAGTCCCAAAATTTGGAAGGTCTAAAAGCTTTGCCATCTGAATCAACTGTTCATCATATGGCATAGGACCATTCCATGCATCAAGAAGAGCTGAAATATCACTGAAAGAGCTTCCAGTTAATTCTGCATCAGCAGGGATATAAATCCACGCAGTTCTATCTCCTATTGTAATCTGTTTATATGAGCCGATTACAGGTCTTCTAATTGTGCCAGCCTTTGTTTTTAATGTTGGATAACTTGTAAATGGAGTTGAATACCTCTCAAGATAGGTGCTGTCAGGAAGGATATAATCTGAAAGCGCTGCAGTCTCATCCATAAAGATTGTGCAGGAGACTACAAGAGGAATAACATAGCTTGAACCATCCTTCTTCGTCAGAGCATCCCTTACTCCCTGGCTATTTGGTTGAGTATAAGCAGGGTTAAAGCAATAAAGCATCAGTGCCTTATATTTGTAAGGATAACTTACTGCCATGCTCGGGATTGCTTCCTGGCTTATTACACTTGCGAGATAATACCACTGCCTTGTTGGTGTGGGTTCAGTTCCCTCATATTTTGAACCTGCTCTGTCAACCCTTACACCACTTGTAAGACCGCTTGAAACAGCTCTTGAAGGCTCTTTTCCTCCAAACCTTGGACCTGTGCAATAACCCCCAACTTTATCTACTCTGCCAATGATGGTATTGAGAATGTTTATAGCTCTTGAAGTCTGATATCCATTTGGATGCCCCCAGGCACCTCTATAAGCTTCTAAACAAGTCTTTTTGCTGCTATCGGATAAATCGCTTGCCAAAGTCTGAATAGTAGTTCCACTCACATCACAAAGGCTTGCCCATTCTGAAAGTTCCTTACTCATCACCTCATCTTTTAACAGCTTAAAAGCTGTGGAATAATTAAGACTATTTTTTGTTCCAGAGGATTCAAGTTTTGCAGTATCAGCAGAAGTATATGGCACAATTGAACCATCGCTTTTTTCCACAGTAAAGGCAATTGATGCAATAGCTCCGCTACTTGCTGAAGCAGCCTTTGTGTTGAAGCTTCCCCTTGTGCAACCGCTTGCAGAGGTTCCAAGCGTTTTATTTGTATCATCCTTTGCCGGATAATAGATTACCTCATCACCAATTTTTATAAAACCCTTTGAAGGAAAGGTACTTGTGTCCGCAACAGGAATAACTTTGTCAGAGGATGTTATAGCTGAAGAAAGGGTTGTTACTCCTTCTGTTAAACCTGCAGCAGAAGCAGTCAGAAATTCCTCGCCTTTACCACTCGCAGTTTCTACCAGAAATGTTGCATCAGTATAGTTTTTATATCCTGCTGTGCTTGCCGCTGATTCATTTGGAATGGAAAGATAAGCACTCAAGTGCTTGTTGTTTTCTATTATCCATCTTATCATTCCCATGACAAGAGCAAGGTCTGTGCCGGGTTTTATTGGAACCCACTGGTCAGCTTTTGAGGCAGTATGCGTGAAAAATGGGTCAACCACAACGATTTTGCCACCATTTGCCTTCATTGCCATCAGTTTTCTTGCCCAGAAAGGAGTCCCCACATTTGCCTCAAGTGGATTTGTTCCTAAGAGAATTAGATATTCCACATTGTCAAGGTCAACCCTCATGTACTTATAAGAAGCTTTTTTAGGACCGGTAAATGTTGTTTTAGTTGGCACAGCATAATTGGTATTGCACAAAGAGCTATGCTCAATATGATTTACTGTCCCAAAGGATTCATTAAATCTTTTTGTTATCTGGGAAATCTGGTCCCTTCCTCTTATCCAGACATATTGATTTGCCTTAAAGCCGAAGTTTGAAGCATCGCCTGATTTTGCTTCATTTGCATAGTCAGTATCAGAAGATGTCAGTTTTTCTGAAACACGCTTTGATGAATCAGGAGTGCCTCTTATAGCAGACAATCCTATAAAAGAGCCTTCAGGAAGAGTCCCCCCATTGATTATCTCATTAAATGCCTGCTTCCATGAGATAGCCTGCCATTTTTCTTCACCCCTTGCACCTGTCCTTTTCAAAGGAGTTTTAACCCTGTAAGGGTCATAAAGGGTCTTTATTCCTGCATTGCCACGACCACAAGGCGTACCTGAATTTTTATCAGGTTCTGAAATATCTGTTAGAGCTGCCTCTGTGCCTGCTGTTGAATAATCATTTGTATGCGGACAGAAGGGATTCCCTTCGATCTTCTGTACGATGCCACTGCTGTCAATTTTAACCTGAATGCCGCATCCTGCATTGCACATCATGCAGGCAGTACGGATTACTTTTACACCTGTATCGCCTACATTTGGGTCAGGGTCATTTAAGGCATAGAGGTTTTTCAACTCAAAACCTGAAAGAGCTGCTGTTGTGCCTGCAACAACACTGCTTACCTTAAGAAATGTTCTTCTGGAAACCTTAGCCTTGTTTCCAAAACCTGTATTTTTTATTTTTTTAAACGAGTTTTTTGTGTTCATTCTCCCCTCCTTTTATTCTTTATAAAATTCTTTACCTATACTTCCTGGAGCATGGCATGGATAGCATATTGCAACATCAACATTTTTTCTTAAACTCCCGGCAGAACGTTCCACAATATCTGTATTCTTGTGGCAGTACAGGCATTTCGCATCATTAGTTTTCCCGGGAATAATGGAAAGTTTTAGTATTTTAAGGACATGGAATGTATCAATTGAAGAATTCAAGCTTGTTTCTTTCAGAATACCCTTATGACATGAAGCATTTGTGCAATCTGTTCTATATTGGCTTGAATTCTTGTCATGGATGGGGATGGGATTGCCGGTAAAAGGCACAGGCTCCTCGCAGTCATTTATGCATTTCTGAACCTTTAATCCCTTTAACTTCTTTGCTTTTTTCCCATTAGTATTTTCAACTATTATGGTTCTGTAACCAATCTTTGCATCAAGGGCTACTTCAACCTGCACCTTTATTTCTCTACTTTTCACTGTTGTTGAGAGTACAGTAATCCCTTGACCCAAATTTACCTCTGCATTCTGTTTAAACCCACTACCCTTTATGGTAATTGTTTTTGTATCGTTTTGCTTTATAAGCTTTGGCACTATTGCTGTTACTTTAATTTTTGATATTGCAGCAAAAGCACTTATAGGTATTATAAATACCCCAATCATTATGAATAAAATCAAAAACCGAAATTTTCTCATATACCCCCCTTTCAAAGGAACAAAACTTAACGTATTGAAATTTTTAACTAATTATATCAATTCTCTCTCACCACCTCCTATTGACTATAAGCAGAACACAAAAAACTAAGCAAATTCCATGCCAGAAGATTTAGCAGAATTTGACTGAGGGGTTTAAGTATCTGAAAAGATAATAAATATTTATCTTTTAAAATAAAATTAAGAACCTGTTTTGATTGAATGAAAGTTGCTTGTTTTGCAGAATTTCAGGCAGTGGTTTAAAAAAAATCTAGTGAAGTCTTATATAACTATTTGTTTTTATTATTTAATTTTATTCAACGAATTCCCGTTTTAAGTTTCCGTATTTCCGTCACCAACATCATTCTCAAGCCCGTATTTATTTACTTTATCGCAGAATGTCGACCTCTTCATTTTTAAAAGCTGCGCGCCAATAGTTTTATTCCCTTTGCTCTCATTTAAAGCCCATGCTATCAATTCTTTTTCTGCCTGTTCCATTATTTCATTAAATACCCTGTTATCAGGATGAAGTTTTGTAACATCAACAAAAGAACCTGTATACTGAAAATAATCTATTCTTTTCTTTACCATATCTGCTGTTAGCATATCTCCTTTCATTACTGTAACCATCTGCTCAACTATATTTTCAAGCTCTCTCACATTTCCGGGCCAATAGTAAGAAATTAACTCCTGCATAGCTTCAGGCTCTATTTTTGGAATCTCTTTTGCCTCGCGTTTGCAGAATTTTTTCAGGAAATAATCAAACAATAGCGCAATATCCTCACTCCTCTCCCTTAAAGGCGGCAATTCTATGTTCACAACATTAATCCTGTAATAAAGGTCCTTGCGGAACTCTCCATTTCTGACTTTTTCTAATAAGTTCTCTTTTGTTGCTGCTATTACTCGTATATCAACCTTGATAGGATTTGTTCCTCCTACTCTTTCAAATTCTCTCTCCTGCAAAACCCTTAATAGCTTAACCTGTATTGAAAGAGGCAGGTCATCAATGTCATCAAAAAAAATTGTTCCTCCATTAGCGAGCTCAAACCTGCCAGGTTTTCTGCCTATTGCACCAGTAAATGAACCTTTTTCATGGCCAAAAAGCTCAGATTCAAGAAGGTTCTCATTAAACACAGCACAGTTAACCTTTATCAAAGGGTTATTTCTTCTTTTGCTGTTATAATGAATTGCATTGGCAACCAGTTCTTTTCCTGTTCCGCTTTCACCCTGAACCAGAACAGTGCTCTGGGTATTTGCAATACATGAAATTAACTCATAGATTTCTCTCATTATTTTGCTTTTCCCGACAATATTGCAGCATTCGTATTTTTCAAACAGCTTTTCCTTAAGCTCAAGGTTTTCAGATTTTAACCTTTGAAATTCTTCAATCCGCTTAAACATCAGCAAAAGTTCATCAAGCTCAAAGGGTTTGGTAATGTAATCATAAGCCCCCTGCTTCATAGCCTCTACGGCTGTCTCCACAGTTGCATAAGCGGTCATCATTATTACAACAGCCTCAGAATCGATTTTCTTTATCTCTTTTAAAAATTCTATTCCATCCATCTCTGGCATTTTTAAGTCAGTTATTACTATATCAGGGTTTTCTTTCTTAAACCTGTCAAATCCTTCTATTGCATTTTCACAGGAAATGACTTCATATCCATTCTTTGACAGAAAATCAGTAACAGTAACTCTTTTTATAGGTTCATCATCTGCAACCAAAATCTTTTTCATATAAGTCCCTTAATATTATCTAATCAAAGGCAGTGATACCTTAAATGTGCTGCCGACTCCTTCTTTGCTTTCAGCCTCTATTTTCCCTTTATGCTTTTCTACAATCCCCAGACTTACTGAAAGCCCAAGCCCTGTTCCTTTACCCTGTTCCTTTGTTGTAAAAAACGGGTCGAAAATTTTATTCAAATTATTTTTAGATATCCCACTTCCATTATCTGAAACCTTAATGTTAACAAAACCATTTTCTCTCTCAGTAGATACTTTGACTACTCCACTGCCATCTACTGCATCAAGACTATTCATAATCAGGTTTATTAAAACTTGCTGGAGTTGATATTTATTGCCAAATACTTTTGTAATCTCCTTACAAAACTCTTTTTTGAAAACTATCTTCTTTTTCTCAATTCTGTAATTCACAAGGGAAAGAGAACTTTCTGCTATTTCATTGACATCAACCTCTTCCATCTCATAGGTCCTGTCCTTTGAAAAATCAAGAAGCTCGCGAACAATAAGCTCTATTCTCTTCAGCCCGTCCATTATCAGCTTTATGTACTTGCTGGTTTGTTCCCTGTTATCTGGTTCTTTTAAAATCATCTGGAAACAATCCTTAATTCCGTCAAGTGGATTGTTTATCTCATGAGCAACTCCTGCTGCAAGCCTGCCAATTGAGGCAAGCTTTTCTGATTGAATAATCTGGGACTGTGCCTTTTCCAGGTCTTTTTTAGCCTGTCGTAACCTGTCAATCATTTTATTGAACTTCTCACCCAGCAGTCCTATTTCATCCCTGTTTTTTATTTCAATCTCAGGATGAGATAAATCAGAAGATATTTTGTCCATGGCATCTGAAAGCTTTGAAATCGGCTCTGTTAATCTTTTGGCAAGAACCCAAGTAATTATAACAGAAACAAATATGAATCCAAGTGCAACAAGTATTATTTCAATGTAGAGTTTTATTAAAAATGGCTTCATAAATTCCATTGAAAATCCAACCCTCAATGTTCCCCATTTCTTTGTTGAAATAGCAAGCGGAGTTGCCACATCAAGGATTTTAATTTTTTTTATTGGGTCATAATAATATTGCTTCAATGTCTTTTTTGCTGAAGTCGCTTTTAAACTTACAGAGTCATTGTATATCCTGCCATATTTTTTATAATCATTATGAGCAATAATTCTGTTATCCTTATCAAGAATCATAGCATAGACTACATGAAGCTTTTTATTTTTCATTATCTGCAAAATATAATTGTCAAGCAAGCCTCCTTCTTCAATCAACCCCAATTCCTGATATAAAAGTGTATTTGTGCAGGAAACCCCAAGGGCTTCTACCAGAGTAATGCCATTCTGTTCAGCTTTATCAATTAAAAGCCTTTCTTCCTGATTTTTCTCTACATATCCCACAACAATCATCAGCACTATTATTAGAGTAGTTGTATAAGCAATATACCTTCTTTTAAGACTCCATCTTATCTCTTTTAAACCTCTTTTCATCCTTTTGGTCCTCTGTGGCATGTTTTTCCGCAGACTTTTGGGATATCCAGGATAAGTTCTTTAATACGTTCATAGTCATCATCATGAGCCTCTATAAAACCATATCTGAATTCCTCATCCCAGTTCTTCATAATTTCCCAATCCAAAGGATTTTTCGGATTAAGCTTCAGGAGGACTTTTTTAACAGCTTCAACCATTTTAGGGTCAGCATCCTTCCTTACTGTAATAGGGACACTTGGAATCGGGTCAGATTGAGCTAAAAATCTTAAACCTCTTGGTTTGTATTTTAAGGCAACAACATCTTTTACTGCGCCAGCATCATACTCACCTTTAAGAACTGCCTGCGCCACAGCATCATGGTGCCTTAAATTTATATAGGATTTCAAATCTTCAAGCTTTATTCCATGATTAAAGAGCAAATAGCGCGGGATTAAATTCCCAGATGTTGATTTGATTGAAGCAAAGGCAAAACTTTTTCCTTTAAGGTCATTCAACGAATATATATTGTTGTCCTCTTTTGTTATAATTATGCTTCTATAGAAAATATCTCCACTGCTTGTTCTTGGACGCAGGATACTCTTGGCATTGAATTTCAGGTTGCAATCAATAAAAGTCACTCCACCAAGGGATGCAATATCAGTCACTCCGTAATGAAGGTCATCCTCTGTCTCATTGTATGTTGAACCGAGCTTAAGCTCAAATTTATATGGTGTGCTTGCAGTCAAATAATCCATAATTGGCTGGTAATTTTCATACATTACCATTGGATTATATCTGGAAATCACTCCAAACTTTATAACCTCTTTTTTGGGTTCCTCATTTTTAGGCAGTGAAACTACCTTTTTGTTTGCATCAATATCCACCTTTTCGCGCTTACATGAACTTGGAGCTAATAGAATCGTTAATGGCAGGAATAAAAGAAAAACAAATATTAAAAACCTTCTCTTTGCTCTCATAGCTGTCCTTTGAACTTTACACTTTGAAATTCTAATTTCTATTATGAAATTTTATTCAATTTATTGCTGCAAGGAATGACAAAGTCAAGGGGGATTTTTTAAATTCCTTTAAGTATGCAAGAATATCTTGACAATAAATTCTTTCGCTATATATTTTTTTTAATTGCAGAATAAAGCTTGAAAGTAAATGTTAGAGTTTAAAAGATTCACAATAACTACATGAGTGATATTGTAACTTCAAATCTCGAATGGTATACATCGGTTGATCTTTTCCCATTCACTGACTTCTATATTACCCATGAATACAACTATACTTTTTGACAAACAAAATCTTAAGTACGCAAAAATTGCCACATGGGATTTAGGCAACCAAGTGCTTTATAATTTATGCTTAAAATATCCAAACCATAAGAACAAGTCTGAAGTATTGGCGAAAATATGGTTAATAGGTAGATCTTACGCTGCTTCTATAGAGCGACGTAAAAATAAAAATCATAAAGGTGAAGATAATGAAATGTTTTATGAGAAAATAGTTGCACCAGCAATGATTAAATCAAGATTAGATCATTATCTATCCAGATTGGATATATATAAAGAGATTTCCGACTTCAATATTGAATTAATTTTAGAAACCCATAAATATTTAGTAGATTTATTTGTGAGCATTACAGAACTAAACAAGAGGTCTCTTGCTTCAAAATATTTACACTTTCACCGTCCAAATCTTTTTTATTTATTCGATTCAAGAGCTGCAAATTCATTGAGAAAACTGGTACCTAAATTGGCAAATGATAAATATTTAAATTATGATTCAACATATACATCATTTTATCTAAAAGCATATTCACTTAATAGGTTCATCAAGAATAAGTATGATATTGCTCTTTCACCACGTGAATTAGATAAGATTTTATTGTGGATTTATTAACAAAAACGATGAAAAGGTATTGTCAAACTCAATTATAACAGTTATAATAAGACAATAGAAACTGACAAGATATGCTTTTATTTGAATGGGATCTGAACAAGGCAAGAAAAAATATAAAAACTCACGGCGTATCTTTTGATGAGGCAAGCACAGCTTTCAAAGACACCTTATCATTAACTATTTACGACCCTCTGCATTCTGATAAAGAAGACAGGTTTATTTTAATTGGGAATTCCTGTGAAAATCGCCTTCTGGTAGTTGTTCACACAGAAAGAGGAGATAAAATCAGGATAATAAGCGCAAGAAAAACAACAAGAAATGAAAGGAAACAATATGAAGAGAATGCGAAAAGATCCAGACATGCTTGAAGAATATGATTTCAGCAAGGGCATTCGGGGAAAATATGCTGAAAGGTACAAAGAAGGAACAAATGTTATAGTTATTGAACCCGATGTTGCAAAATTTTTCCCTGACCATGACTCAGTAAATCAAGCACTGCGATCCTTAACTGAAATTATTAAAAAGCAGAAGAAGATTGCATAATAATTAAACCCAGTGGACGGGCTATTGCCGCCTCTGACACCAGCCATTAGGCTTTTTAAAAACCGCAATTGCTAATTAACTTTTAACTCAACCAAAAAATCAACCCGCATATTCTTTTAGAAGGTTTTTGAATTCAAGTTCAGTAAAAAGCTTTACAATTTCATCCCTGTTTGGCTCTTTGATTTTAAAGGATTCAATATCAGTTTCAATCGGAACATCTTTTTTAATAGTAGCAAGCCTCTTGCTCAAAATAGCCTGCTCTTTATAAGTCTCAAGTTTTTCCCTGAGGTTAGCCTGTTTGATATTTTTTAAATTATTTAAAAGATTTTCAAGGCTCGAAAACTCCTGAATCAGTTTCATTCCTGTTTTTGGTCCTATGCCCGGAACTCCGGGGATATTGTCTGATGAATCTCCCATTAACCCGAGAACATCCGCTACTTTCTCAGGCAAAACACCAAATTTTTCCTCTACCTCTTTTATTCCTGTCCTTTTCCCGGTCATTGAATCAAAAAGCTCCAGATTGTCCTCAACAAGCTGCATAAGGTCTTTATCGCCGGTTACAATTGTCACTCTAAAGCCCGTGTTTACTGCCTTTAAAGAAACCGTTCCGAGAACATCATCTGCCTCAAACCCTGCCATTTCAAGAAGGGGAATATTCAGCAGTTCAACTATTTTCTTAATATAAGGTATCTGAGGTACTAAATTCTCAGGCATCGGCGGGCGCTGTGCCTTGTAGTCTTTAAATTCCTGATGCCTGAAGGTCTCCTCTTTTCTGTCAAAGGCTATGGCAAAGTACTCAGGGCTATTATCCTTAATAAATTTCCTTATCATATTGGTAAATGAAAGGATTGCATTTGTCGGAATCCCCTTTGAATTTGAAAGGTGAGGTGTCGCATGGAATGCCCTGTAGATATAAGAAGAACCGTCAACTAAAAATAAGTGTTTTGACATAAATAATTAAATCCTAAACCCTGATATCTAAATTCTAAATAAAATTCAAATTATAAAAATTAAAAAAAACAGGGGTTCAAAATTTTGAATCCCTGTTTTAAATACTAAATTTGATTTTTGATTTTTTTTAACCTACATCCCCATATTCTTTTCTTTCATCTTATCCTTACCCATATCCATAAAATCACCATCGCCGCCTGTATCTTCCCCTTCATCCGGCATAATATATTCATATTCTTTAAATTTTATATCCTCAACAACTGAGTTCTTGCCCTCCTCAACAGAAACACTATACAGCTTGCTTGCAATCCAGGAATACTGGCTGAAAGAACTTATCTGGTATTCCCCTTTAGGGACAGAAAGCATTGAGTAGTTCCCATCTGCATCTGTGACTGTATACCCGTAAAAGGTATCATTATAAATATCAACCATAGCGCCAGAAACAGGGTTTTCTTTCGGGTTTATCGGGTTTATTACCCTACCGCTTACACTACCTGTTTTCAGAGGACTGAGTTTAAAATCAATTTCCTGAGCATCATTGCCCAGAACCTCAATATATTGCTCCTTAGGTCTCTCAAATCCGCTTTTGGCTTCAAGGTCAATATAAATCGAGTAGTTCCCTTTAGGAAGGTTTTCAAAGGAGTATTTTCCCTCGCTGTCTGTAATAGCGGGGGTTATGCTTTCATACATATAATAGTTAGGGAAGAAAAGCCCTGCAAAACTCTGTGTCGCCTTTTCTTCCTCTTTTGTAGGTTTCTTTTTCCCTTTGCCTCTGTGCTTTTTGTCAATCCTTGCTTTCTCTTTTTTAATTTTTGAAGGATTGATTCTCTGCATAGCAAGCCCGTTATCCTTCTTAACTATTGACATATCTTTCATCCCGCCTGACATTTTCCCGTCTTTCATCATTTCAGGGAAATAATAGGTAGGGAAAGCTGACACTGTAATTCCTGCAATAGGGTCTTCTGTTGATGAGTTAGTTTTAGTTACAGTTCCGCTTATAGTTCCTGTATCAACCAGAGTAAGAACCACATCCTGCTCTGTTATGCTGTTTTCAGTTACTTCAACATTCTCTGCCTTTCCTTCATTATACCACTTGGCATTTGCAGTCAGGGTACCGCTTCCGGGAATAACATTTGTTATGCTGAATTTTCCCTGCTCATCACTTACAGCATAGTAAAAACCATACCACATATTGCCGTCACCGGCTGTGTAATAAATATTTGCGCCTGAGACAGGGCTTCCTGAATCATCCGCCACAACCCCTTCAATGTCGCCTGATGGACCAATATAATAGGGATTAGACGAACCTTTTACAATGCCTGAAGACATTATAAAAAGACCAGTAATGATAAAGATAAATAACCACTTTATACTATTTGGTTTAAACATTTTTATTTCCCTCATGATAATATTTTAGTATAATTAATATAGTTCACAATAGATTGAAAAGCAACAATTAAATTCAGGAATTTAAATGAAAAAATACAGTAAAATTCCATATCTGGCTCTTTTTTTACTGCTTTGTTTTTATTCCTGTAACAGCAAACCATTAGCCCCAATAAAACCCCCTGATTCTATTGGAAATCTTAAACTTGGAAAATATAAAACAGGAAAAGAGGCGCTTAAAGAGATATTTATGCTTCATGGAAGGAAGATGGGTTTGATTAACGGATATGTGGCAAATTATGAAGAAAAAGATGGAAAAGCTACAGTCTATTACTCTGTTGCAAAACACGAAAAGCTTGCCAAAAGGCTCATTGACTGGATGGTAAAAAGGATTGGTAACAGCCACGAGATTTTTAAAGGGCTTAAAAAAGAACAGACAGGTTCTCAGACATTTTATTCAGTTTACGGTATGAGCCAAAAACATTTTTTTCTCTGTAAAGATGACAAAGTCATCTGGATTGCAGCAGACCTGCAGGTGGCTAACCTGGTAATAGAAGATTTTGTAAAAAAAATAATTTAATACTCCTCCTCAGCGGCAAAACCGTGGCGCAGAGTGTTTTCTGTGATTGTGACAGGAATCATGAACTGAACAAGGTAATCTGGTCCGCCTGCTTTTGAACCAATACCTGACATTTTAAACCCACCAAATGGCTGACGGCATACAACAGCACCTGTTATTTTTCTGTTGATATAGAAGTTTCCTGCCTGAAATCTTTCCCGCGCAATCCTTATATGTTCAGGGCTTCTTGAATATAACCCGCCTGTAAGCGCATATTTTGTGTTGTTGGCAATATCAATGGCTTTATTAAAATTTTCTGCTTTTATCACTGAAAGAACCGGACCAAATATTTCCTCCTGTGCAATTGCTGAATCAGGGTTTACATCTGCAAAAATTGTCGGACCTATAAAATATCCCTTTTGAGGCAAATTATCTTTTCCTGTTTCAAGAACAAGTTGACCATCTTTTTTACCAGCTTCAACATACCTGCTTACCTTGTTAAAAGCCTCCTCATCAATCAAGGGACCAATTGTTACTGCCGGCTGAACAGGGTTTCCAATTTTTACGCCTTTAGCGCTTTCAGCAAGCTTTCTCAGAAAATCTTCATATATGCCCTTAAGAACAATTGCCCTTGAACAGGCTGAGCATTTCTGCCCCTGATAACCAAAAGCAGAAGACAAGGTTCCCTTAACAGCGTCATCAATATCAGCATCATCATCAACAATAATTGCGTTTTTCCCTCCCATTTCTGCAATAACCCTTTTGATTCCTTCCTGCCCTTCCTTTATCTCAGATGCAATCCTGTTAATATATGTTCCAACCTCATGTGAGCCTGTAAATGCAATGAAACTTGTCTTTGGGTTCCTGACAAGATATTCCCCAACCTCTTCTCCAATGCCCGGAAGATAGTTCACCACTCCTGGCGGCAGCCCTGCCTCAATTAATATTTCCATAAACTTAAAAGCAGTAACAGAGGACTGCTCTGCAGGTTTCATAACCACTGTATTTCCAGCAACAACTGCTGCAGATGTCATTCCTGTTAAAATTGCCAGAGGAAAATTCCACGGAGCAATTACAACTCCAACTCCCCTTGGCTTGTACATATATTCGTTTGTTTCTCCTGGTATATGCTGCAGAATCCTTGGCTTCTCAAGGCGATTCATCTCTGAGGCGTAGTATTCAAGATAATCAATTGCCTCAGCAACATCAGCATCAGCTTCCTCCCAGTTCTTTCCAACTTCATAGACCTGAAGCGCTACAAGCTCAAACCTCCTCTGCCTCATAACTTTTGCTGCGGCAATAAGATATTCAGAACGCTTGTTAGCTGGAACATACTGCCACGATTTAAAAGCCTTTAATGCAGAATCAACAGCAAGCTCTGCATGTTCTCTGGAGGCTTTTGAAACTTCCCCTATTGCTTCATCAGGGTCAGAAGGGTTTAAGGAAAGAATTTTATCGTTTGTATAAATTTTCTTCCCATCAATCACGAGAGGGTATTCTCCGGATAAATCTTTTCTTGCAGAAGCAAGAGCCTTCTCCATATAGTTCCTGTTTTCTTCTTTTGAAAAATCTGTAAAAGGTTCATGCTCCTTTGAACCTTCTGGAGAAATCATTGTTCCAAAATTACTTGGTTTCTGGTTAAGGGGATTTTGAAATAAAGTTTCTTCATTTAGCCTATGAGCAAAGCTCTGCATCAGGAATGATACATTTGAGCTGTTTTCAAGAAGCCTTCTTACAAGATAACCCATTCCCGGTATAAGCTCACCAAATGGTATGTAGACCCTTACAGGAAAGTCCATCGAAACAATGGCTTTCTTTATTGTATCACCCATCCCATAGAGTAGTTGAAATTCAATCCTGTCATCAGGAATATTTAGAAACGTTGTCATCGCAATTGCGTGGGCAATATTTCTGAAATTATGGCTTGCTATTGCGGTCCTGACAACATCGCTGTTCCTTAAAAGAGTTTCAGCAATTCTTTCAAAGTTTGCATCTGTTTCCCGTTTCTGGGTAAAAACAGGAATCTCCCATCCTTTCTGTCTTGCAGAAATTACTTCATAATCCCAGTAGGCACCTCTTACAAGGCGTATTGTAAAACCTTTTCTTCTTTTCTGTTTTGCCCAGCTTAGAATATCATCAACCATTCTGCCTGAATCTTTCAGATAAGCCTGAACCACCAAACCTGCACCTTCAAAGTCTGAAAACTCATCTTCTTCAAAAATCTCTTTAAAAATCCTTATAGTTAAATCCCTGTAGCAGTACTGCTCCATATCTATGTTTACAAATGTATTAAACTCCCTTGCTATCCTAAGTATTTTTCTCAAACGCTCTTTTACCTCTTTGCCTGTACCTTCAGGGTCAACAGGATTGAACTGAGAATACAGGGAGGAAAGTTTGATTGATACATTTATTGGATAAGACTTATCTGTATCTGTCCTGACAACTTCTCTCTGAAAAAACTCAGACAATTCTCTAATCAGCTCAATGTAGCGCTTCATATAAATTTCAGCCTGAAGTTCGCTTGTAGTGGCTTCACCGAGTATATCAATTGTAAAATCCATATTCTCTTTTTTAAGGTTCTTAACCACATCAAAAGCCTGTTCAACAGTGGAGCCCGGAATAAACTGTTTTGCCATCTTTGTAACACCCAGATTAACAATCGAATAAAGTGCTCTTGAAGTCAGAAAGGGCAGTTTTGTTGCAGAAACACCAATCCTTAAAGGAATTGGCAGGCGGTGTTCAGGGTCAGGAAAATATTCTCTGAGGTATTTTATTACCTGTTTTGGAGTCTTGAGCGCAGGAAAGACATCAATGAACCTTAAAATTTTCGTTTTCAGAAAATTGTCCTTCATACACCATTCAAGGACCTGAGATTCCCACCATCTTGAGTTAATGAAAGTTTCTGTCTCCTCCTGAACCCTTCTGAAAAGTCTTTTCCCTGTTGACTGTATTAATTTTTCAAGTTCATTATTAATTTCAGAAGATTTATTATTCAAGCTTATCCCCATTACTATTTAAAACCTTTCCATCCTTTCTTTTTTCAATCTGCTCCCTCAACCCCTCAAAATCTTCTTTAAAAATATTTTGAAAATCTCCCCCAATCATATCAAGAAACTGCAGCAGGTTTATCCTCAACTCCTTTGTCTTTTCTGAAAGGGAATAGAAAATCCTTGCACCATCCCTCCTCTGTTTAATTAATCCGCTTTTAATAAGAATCCCGATATGGCGTGAAATGGTATACTGGGGTTTCTTAAGGGCGTTTGAAATCTCCCCCGCAAATATCTCCTGATTGGACAAAAGAACAAGGTTAAAAATCCGGAGTCTGTTTTCCTCAGAAAGAGCTTTAAAAATTTCAATTATCTTTTTCATAAACTTGCAATATTGTACATATGCACATTTGCGCAATATTATAAACAAACAATGTTTTCAAGTCAATGGAATAGTTACAGACTGTGTCACAACTTATGTTTTAATGGTAGCCGCAGGCTTTAGCCTGCGCTAAACTTATTGATATTAAAAAATTTTTATTCGCAAACCTAAAGGTTGCGGCTACATTATGTCACAGTTTGTAAAAACTGGTGCTGTGACAAGCCCTTTTCACAATATATAAGTTTCCTGCTTAGTTAAATTATTCTAATCTGGTAACTTATCCATTTATCGCGCCCGGCACGATTCGAACGTGCGACTTGCGGATTCGAAGTCCGACGCTCTATCCAGCTGAGCTACGGGCGCCAGGAAACCAACTCTTTTTCAATGTCCCTGCGCATTATACCACCCTTCAAAAATAATTTGTCTAAAATACAAAGTAATTATAGCCTCACTTTGGCTAAAATACAATCATATTTGTTTTGTTGAGAGAAAGAAATGGTAAAGAGATTTCTTGGAATCAAGGGAATATGGCAAGTAGAATCAGATTAAAAAGAGAACCAGTATAATTAATTATAGCTAGAATTAGACTTTAGAGATATTATTTTCCTTAAAATATTCAGTAAAAGCTGCCTTCATAATTTTAGCAACTGAGACTTTCTTTTCAAGAGCTTCCTCTTGTATTTTCTTGTATTGTTGAGTATTTACGTAAGCTAAAACTTTTTTCATCTCCAGGCTCCCTTAAATAATTATGCTTATTTTCAAATAGTTAATCTAACTTATAAACTTTATTACAATAATGTCAAGAAGTATTATCCTGATTCATATGCAATTTTCACATGGATTAAGAACCTGGCTATCGTACCTGTCAAGCCGGCTGGGGGGGGGTAAAGAGAAGATTTCCTTAAATTTTTCTAAAAATCATTCAAAAACGCCTGTTCTTCCTTTGTGATACGAACAGACCTCACACTCTGGATTATAGCCCGGATATGGGCTGTTTAAAAGCTTGACCATATCCTCTAATTTTTTTTCCATCGAACTAACATCAATCTTAACCAAATCAATATGGCTGTCAAACTTTACTTCAATTGAAGGGTCATTTTTATCCTTAACAAAATAATGAAAAAGATAGGCTCGGTCTGAAACCCTGTGTCCGTGTTTCATAAACATGAAGCCATAGGCGGCAAGCTGATCTATGTAATATTTCTGTTTATCTTCAGCAGGGGCATTGCCTGAAGATTTATAATCTGCCGGAATTAACCGTCCATCATACTCAACCAGAACATCATCAATTTTCCCTGTAAGAACATACCCAGCATCAATACTTACAACCTTTAAAGCATTTGAACTTGTCCGCCATACATTAAGGGTGTTTAAATCGGTGAACGGTTTAATGTTCTCTTGAAGTAGTGCGCTTGTTTCCGGAGGGAACATCTCCTGCTCGCGGTATTTGTCATAACGCGCTTTTAAAATGCTATCCATAGCGCTATTCAAAAGCAAAGGAAGCATCGGAGCCTTTTTATAATGATTATCTACCCAAAAACAAGACTTGCAACTTGTGTATCCATATAAACCGCTCGGGCTTAATTTCCATAAACCTTCATTTGTTTTCATAGCGGATTCTCTCTCAATTCTTTCAAAAAATGCTCTTTTGCTTGGATTAAAAAATATAACCGGTACATTTTTCTTAAAATCAAAACCTCAGGTAGTTCAGGTTTTTATCCGGCGGTGCGGGATTAAAGAGAACTGTTGTTCATGCTCACTAATTAGGTAACTCTTTTGATATAATATATAACCAAAGAAGGCATAAATGCAAATTAAAGATCAAGTTATTATTAAACGTTGGAAACCTATTTTAGAAGAGTACGAAAAGACAAGAGCAAAGGTTACCCCGCGTTCTTTCAAATTCATAAAAGACCTTAATTAGAAAAAGGGAACGGCAGGCTGTCCCAAAATTAAATCTTCAAAAATAGTTTACCACTGTAGATAGTAAATTGATATCTTTTGCGAAATAAAATAACACTCATAAAACAAAATTACTCGTTATTGAGTATGTTATTGCCAGTTCAGGAAACGAGTTTTCAAAAAATGCGCATTTTGGGACAGCCTGCCGGTCTCTTTTTTTTATTAGAAAAGTAACTTCCCACTCCACTTCCGGCAATCCTCCCCATACTCGTAATCCTTGCACATAAAGCCTGGATGGGGAAAGAAGATTTTGGGATTGATGCTTTTAAGAATCTTTTATTAGCAGAAGAATTCTGCAACGGTTGGTTTCACTTTTTGTAAAAGAGGGAACAATGTTTGAAAAAGATACCATATCTATCTTGAAACAGGGTTGACAATTGGTTCTGTTCCATAATAAATTATAATTAGAGCAATAATTCTGTTTAAAGCTTTCTCAGAAACACATCATAAAAATTATAAAAGTTCAGGACTTTAAAAATAAACTTTTTAAAAGGCTAACTTCTAAAATATTTTAGGAGAAAAAGATGGATATTAATTTTAACATAATAGTTATTCCATCAATCATAGCATTAACAACTATTCTGGTATTGCTGATAATCAGAGCCATTTCATTTAAAATCCTTAACAGGTGGGCAGAAAAAACAGAGACAAGGATTGATGACATAATAGTAAACATATTAAAAACCCCGTCTATATACTGGTCAGTCGCCATCGGCATTTATATTGGTATCGCAGTCTCCGAGTTTCCTAAAAAGTATGTAATTCATCTGAACAAAACCATCCATGTATTGATAATTTTTTCCATAACCATCACCATTGCAAACATATTATCAAAAATATTCAGAAATTATGTTCAGAAATTAAATCTCCAGATTCCTACAACTGGGCTTGCAAACGGGATTTTAAAAGGGACGGTTATTGTGATAGGTGTATTGATTATTCTCAATGTTCTTGGCATTTCAATAACACCTCTGCTTACTGCGCTCGGTGTCGGAGGTTTGGCTGTTGCCCTTGCGCTTCAGGATACGATGGCAAACCTTTTTGCCGGCATTCACATACTGGTTGAAAAGTCTATAAGAATCGGTGACTTTATAAAACTTGAAACAGGTCAGGAAGGCTACGTTGAGGACATTACATGGAGAACAACCAGGATAAAAATGCTTCCTAACAACATTGTTGTAATTCCAAACAGCAAACTTGCGCAAAGTACAATGACAAACTATTTCCTGCCGGAAAAAATGATGTCTCTGCCAATTAAGGTAAGCGTAAGCTACTCTTCAGACCCTGAGAAGATTGAAAGGGTGCTTGCTGATGAAGCAAAAAAAGCAGTTGGAGAGGTTCAGGGACTGCTTGGGGACCCGGAACCCTTTGTGAGATTTATCCCGGGATTTGGCGAAAGCTCCCTTGATTTTACTCTCATATGCCATGTCAGGGAGTTTGTTGACCAGTATACTGTCCAACACGAACTAAGAAAAAGGATTTTTAAAAGATTCAAAGAGGAAGGCATAGAAATACCATTCCCGCACCGCACAGTTTATCTTAAGGAAAAAAAAGAATAAGCGGAAAATAATGCTTTGCTCTTACTTTGTCTTTTCCAGAACCTCGTGGGCATTAGACTGGTGGAATTTCAAAAACTTTTCAGCAATCTCAGGCCTCTCTTTTTTCACCCTGTCCATCTTGGACATAAAAGCATCCTTCATCACTGCAGGCGCAGTATTTTCACTCACATAACCATCATAAATCTCATTATCAGTAAGGCCGAACAGATAATCAATCTCATCATCATTTAAAAAACCGATGCCGTATCCCTTCAGGGCTTTTTCAATCTCACCGGGCCAGCAATACTCAAATGTTTTCTTCCAGTAGTCTGTATATTCCTTATATCCGCAGTTGGTCTTGAGATGCTGCGCAGAAACTTTTCCAGCCTTATAGCCATACATCATTGCTCCCTGACAGTAGGTTTCAATAAATGATGGCGCATCGCCGACAGCTATTATATTTCCCTCAGCAGGTTCCTGAATACAGGTATAAAAATTAAGTGTTGCTGCTGCTGTATGGACAACCTTTGCACTCCTGAACCAGTGGCTGAATTTCCCGTTTTTCAGAAAATTATCAATCCCGATTTTGTTTGATGATTTAATAACAGGCGTTGCATACATCAGGTCAATAATTGGCTTATCGCCGGGTTTTGCATCTGCAAGGTGCTTATCAAGCATATATATTGCACCATTACCATCCGGTGTATGCCCTCTTCCAACAAAAATTATAAATGCAGGAGGAAATGGAGATTCCACGCCTTCCAGAAAATAAGAAGCTACACGGAAGGTTATGAAAAATTTTCTTTTTCTAAAGGCTTCAAGCCCAAGAACAATCTGCGAATTCACTCCGTCTGCTGCAACAGCAACACGGCATTTCACATCCTTTACAGCCCTTGAACGGTTTCCGCGGAAGGATACCCTGACCTCATCTTTTTTTATATTCTCAGCCTTCAGCCCAAATGTCTCTGTCAGAACATCAACGCCAAGTTTTTCTGCATCTTCTAAAAGCCCCCGCAAAAGCACTTCCTTATTATAGGCAATAGAAACTCCATTGGGGTTGCTCATTATAAGTTTTTTTCCGCCCGGAGTAATTCTTATTGACTGTTCCAGTTTAGCCCATTGCCCTGTGTATTTAACCTTCAAGCCGAGTTTTTCATAATGGATATTGTTATCTACAATACTGCAGTTATCTCCGTGGGTACTTACCTCATTTATAAGCATCGTACAGCATGACCTGTCAATCCTGGGGATATCCCTTTTCATATCCATAAGAAGAACACTCAATCCTTCTTCAGCAGCAGTTTTTGCTGTCATCAATCCTGCGGGCCCTGCCCCGATTACCACCATGTCATATTTGTTCTTAAGCATAACTAAAACCTTTTAGCTGTTAGCTGAAAGCTGTCAGCTGTCAGCTTCTTCTGTAAACGGATTGCTCTCAAAATTAAGGGAAATAACATCAGGGAAACGGCAGTCAGAATATATTGCAGTAACACCGCAAACTGCCCTGCAGGTCCCGCATTCGATACACGAAAGCTGGTCAATATAAGATTTATTGTCAATAAACCTTATTGCAACCCTCGGGCATTGATTGACACAACCACCGCACCCCGCACATATATCTCTATCTACTTTCATAAGTTAAATTCCAAAAATATTAGGGTTTAGATTTTTTCACTTCCTCTTTCTTGCACATCAGGCATGTTTCAAAAAATTCATCCTGCACCTTTACTTTCTCTCTTATAAACTCTACCTGCTTTGAAGGAATAAAACTCTCCCCGCATACCTTGCATTTTTTATAGTCAAACCCGACTTTCCAGTTATCAATAATCATTGCCGGTCCATTAATCTCTTCTCCCTCAGGTATTTGAGCCTTTTCACCCTCTTCAATCTCGTGCATCTTCACAGCACCTGTCGGGCACACATAAAAACAGGTCCCGCAGCCAATACAGTCTTTTGACTTTTTGAAAAATGGAGAGGCGACAACCCGTTCATATCCTCTCTTCACATAATCAATTGCTGAAACACCTACAATCTCCCTGCATGCCCTGATACACAAGCCGCAGAGAATACACGGTTCATTCTTGCTTTTGAATCTTTCTATCTTTTTTACTTTCAAGCGCTCTGCAAGCTCAAGGAGTTTGCTGTTTTCTGATGCATCTATCAGAAGAAGCCTTAAAACCAGCTCCCTTACTTTTTTAACCCTATCTGTATCTGTTCTTACAACAAGTCCGTCTTCAACAATATACTGGCATGATGAAACAATCCTTGAATTACTGTTCTCGCCAATTTCCACAGCGCACAGCCTGCACCCGCCATAGGGCTTCATGGAATCATGATGGCACAAAGTCGGAATATAAATCATCTCCTGCCTTGCAACATCAAGGATTGTAGCACCCTCTTTGGCTTCTGTTTTTATTCCATTAATTTTTATACTCAGCATTTTTCCCATCTGTTTTCTGTATTTTGATATTTGTAATAACAGACCTTTAGGTCTGTTATTAACAGGTCTGAAGACCTGTTTCTACATTTTCTCTTTGCATATTCGAGAGACAGCCGAGACGGCTGTCCTACTTCTTACTTCTTAATTCTTTTACTTTGTCACCACTGCATCAACCGGGCAAATCTCCTTGCATGCAGAACACTTGGTGCATTTCTTAACATCAATAACATGAGCCTTTTTCTTTTCTCCTGTTATTGCATCAACAGGGCATGCTTCAATGCATTTCCCGCATGCAATACAGGTAGAGGGTTCAATACGGTATTTTATAAGTTTCTTGCATACACCAGCCGGACATTTCTTCTCATTTATATGCGCCTCATATTCATCTCTGAAATATCGCAGAGTTGTCAGCACAGGATTTGGCGCGGTGGCTCCTAAGTTACAGAAAGAGCCATCCTTGATAGACTGTGCCATCTCTTCCAGAAGTTCTATATCTTCTGCCCTTCCATTTCCCCTTGTAATATCCTCAACAATCTCCCTCATCTTTCTTACCCCAACTCTGCACGGAACACACTTGCCGCAGGATTCATCTTCTAAATAGCTCAGAAAATATTTTGCAATATCCACCATGCAGGTATCCTCATCCATCACAACCATTCCGCCTGAACCCATGATAGAGCCTGCTTTTTTAAGCTCATCATAATCAATTGGTAAATTCAGCATATTTGCAGGTATGCATCCACCTGAAGGACCTCCTGTCTGAACTGCTTTGACCTTTTTATCTTTTGGGATGCCACCTCCAATATCAAATATGATTTCAGAGAGCGTAATGCCCATAGGCACTTCAACAAGCCCGACATTTTTAATCTTGCCCACAAGTGAAAACACCTTTGTTCCCTTGCTGTCTTTGGTTCCCATTGATGAGAACCATTCTGCGCCCTTTGCAATTATTGCCGGGATATTTGCAAGTGTCTCAACATTGTTGATGACTGTTGGCATATCCCAGAGCCCTGCAATTGCCGGGTAGGGAGGTCTCTGTCTCGGCTCACCCCAGCTACCTTCAATTGATCTTATAAGCGCTGTCTCTTCACCGCAAACAAAAGCTCCGGCTCCCTGAGTAATCTTAATATCAAAGTCAAAACCTGTTTTCATAATTCCTTTACCAAGAAGCCCTGCATCTCTTGCCATCTTTAAAGCAGTCTCAAGTTTCTCTATTGCAATCGGGTATTCAGACCTGACATAGATATATCCCTGTGTTGCTCCAATTGCATAAGCTGCAATAATCATACCCTCTATTATAGAGTGTGGGTCCCCTTCAAGGATTGAACGGTCCATATATGCCCCCGGGTCACCCTCATCTGCGTTACAGATTACATATTTTGTTTTCCCCTGAGCCTTTCTTGCAACAGCCCATTTTCTTCCTGTCGGGAATCCTGCGCCGCCCCTCCCCCTTATTCCTGATTTTTCAACATCTGATATTACCTTCTCAGGCTTTTTCTCCTTTAAAACCTTTGCAAGCGAAAAGTATCCGTCTCTGGCTATATATTCAGAAATATTATTCGGGTCGATTATGCCACAGTTTCGCATGGCAATCTTCACCTGCTTCTTATAAAATGGAGTAGTATTTATCAATGGGACTGATAAAGCCTGCTGAGATTTGCCATCCGATAAAAGCCTTTTAGTAAAACCGGAAATAGGAAATTTATCCTCATCAGTTCTACCAATTGCCTTTGATGAAACCTTGCCTGAAATAGTGTCTTTTAAGATATTTGAAACTTCCTGAGGTTTTACCTTTCCATATGTTATCCGTGGGAATTTCGGCATAGAGATATCAACAATTGGTTCTGCATGGCACAGACCAATGCATCCTGTCATTGTTATCCTGGGCTTTAAATTCTCTTTTGCAACCTCAGCAAGAATAGCTTCATACACGCCCTTTGCGCCTGTAGCACAACCGCATGTTGACATACCAACACTTATCTTCATCTCTTCAGGGTAAAGAGATTTAAGTCCTTCTTCTTTTATTTTTTCAAGGTCACTTATGCTGTTTATTTTTCTCATTTTCTTCGGTTCCAAATCCCCCCATCCCCCCTTTACTAAAGGGGGGGGTGAGGAGGGATTTATTTTATTCCAATTTGTTTTGGCCTCAAGTATCTTTGTTATCTCTATATTTCTTCAATACCTCTGGAATTTTTTCCTGAGTTAAATCACCGTATATGTCTTCATTTATCCTCACAACAGGTGCAAGGCTGCAGCATCCGAGGCATCTTACTTTGCTAACAGTAAACTCCATGTCTTCGGTCGTACCTTCCTGAGAACTCAGATTAAGCTCGTTACCTATGCGACTAAGTACATTCTCTCCATTTTTTACATGGCATGCCGTACCCATACACACACTTATTTTATTTCTCCCTGTCGGGCTCAGGCTGAATGCCTTGTAGAAAGTTGCAACAGTAAAAAGCTTTGAAACAGGAAGTTCCAGTTTTTTGCTTAAAAAATATAATGATTCTTCCGGCAGGTAGTTATATCTTTTCTGTATCTCATGCATAATCGGGATAAGAGAATCCTCACTCCTCCCATAATTTTCTACAATTGAATCTATTGCTTTTTCATCTCTCTCTGTCATTGCTTACTCTTTTCTAAAGAAAGAATTCTGGTATATTCTCTGTCCACTGATTTCCTGATAATCGAAACTGTATCTCCCCTAAAATTCCTGTAGCGGTCCTGAGATTTGATGTACTGCTCTACCTTTTCTGAATTTTCAACTTTCATTGTAAGGCTGAATTCTCCCTCTGATAATTCCCATAAGGGAAAGAATCTTGAATCTATGGCAAGCTTGGCAAGCTTTACAGTATCCTGAGCAGGGAAAATCCATCCTGTCGGACACGGGGAATGGATTAGAACCAGAGCTGTCCCTTTTTTTTCCATTCCCTTTTTGATTTTATTAATCAGGTCAAACGGATAAGCAACTGATGCAGAAGCCGCATAAGAGATATTGCTTTCAGTTAATGGTTTTAACAGGCTTTTATCTTCCATTATAAAATCGAGCTCTTTTTCTCCCGGAATATGGTGTTCATATTCAATTCCGAATGCTGGCGGTATTGAATTCTTTATAAAACGGTCCATGTAGGGTTCGTTATCATAAAGAGCTATCAGGATATTTAACTTCCTCTCCAGCAAATTAGAAAAAGCTGTGTAATTCTCCTCAAGGATTTTTTTGTCCAGAGCAATGGCAGGTTTTCTGACCCACTCTCTGGTAGTCTTTCCCTCTGATATTAATTTTTTATTCCCTCTGCCAATTCCTGAAACAATTGATTGTACAAGGTCATCAAAGGTCATTTCATCCCATCCAAAGCTCAGGGCATCAGGTCTTTCAAAAACTATCCCTTTTGAGTCATCTGATTTAAAAACAGCCTCCCTGCCAAGTGCTTTTGAGGCAAACCTTACAGCCATTGCCTTTCCGCATCCGGAGCAGGAACGCCTTCCTGTTACAAATGACTCTTCCTTTGGCAGGAGCTTTGGAACATAAATGTTGAATTTATCCATAATTTTTGAAAGTTCAAACATCAAAATCCAAATGTCAAATTAATTTCAAATAACCAAATACCATTTTTTATTTTGTCATTTGAACTTTGGATTTTGTCATTTTATATCTAATACCTTGGGTGCCTTGCAGGGAGCTCCTTCTTTTGCATACTTATACAGCCTGTTACACACTGAGATTTACAGACACCACAACCCTTGCACAGGTCCTCATCTGCCTCAAAGTATCCCTCATCCACCATCTTAATCGCGCTGTCAGGGCAGAAAAGGTAACATACTCCACATTTAATACACTTGTCCCTATCTACCACAGGCTTCTCTTTTTTCCAGTCCCTGTTGCTTTTGAAATCTGTGATAAATGGAATGTTAGAATCTTTTTCTTCAGCCATATCCTTCATTTTTTTTCTTTTAACTTAATATTTTAATAAAACAGAGCCGTAATATAATCATGTTAGAAATAAAATCAAGAATTTTATTAGAAATCTGCCGTTATTATAAAAAAAAAATTTTTTTAAATAATTTTATTTGATTTTAACAAAATATTAATCTACTATTAATAAGTATAATTAAACAGAAAAAGCAACAGGAGTAAAAATAAAATAGTATCTAAAATGAAATCTTTTATTTGGGAGAATTTATGTTGAAATCCATGTTTATTAAGTTTTTAAATCTCAGCACAATAATTCTTGTTTTGCTTTTAGGCGCCGGCTCCTTTTCTTCTGCTTACGCACAGCCTGACATCTCAGTATCCCCAACAAGCCATAACTTTGGAAATGTAACAGAAGGAAATTCATCTACCCCCCTGACTGTAACTATTTCTAACGATGGAGATGGAGACCTTACAATAACATCGCTTTCAATAACAGGGACAGATTTAACAGAATTTTCTATTGATCCTGATTCTGACACCTGTTCAGGCGAAATCATAGCCCCTGCTGGAGACTGCACCGCAGATATAACATTTGATCCCGCAACAGAAGGAGCAAAAAGCGCTAATCTATCCATTTCATCTGATGACCCAAATGAAGACCCACTCAATATTTCACTCACAGGAACAGGTGAAGCAGTTCCTCCTCCCGGAGTGACTGATATATCTGTTTCTTACAACAGCCATGACTTTGGAGATGTGAATCCCGGCGATTCATCAACTCCTTTCACCATAATTATTTCTAACAATAGCACTGTAAATCTTACAATAACATCGCTTTCAATAACAGGGACAGATTTAACAGAATTTTCTATTGATCCTGATTCTGACACCTGTTCAGGCGAAATCATAGCCCCTACTGGAGACTGCACCGCAGATATAACATTTGATCCCGCAACAGAAGGAGCAAAAAGCGCTAATCTGTCCATTTCATCTGATGACCCAAATGAAGACCCATTTGATGTTTCTCTCTTAGGAACAGGAGTTGTGCCTGACATATCAGCAGATCCAGAGTTATTAAACTTTGTAGATATAACAGTGGATACCTCGTCTGAACCACAGGAAGTACTGATTTCTAATAATGGTGAAGGAGCTCTTGAAATTACAGACATTTCTATAACGGGACTTAACAAAGATGAGTTCTCTATCTATTCATCAGAAGAATGTTTAGGAGTAACACTTTTAACAGGAGAAAGTTGTTCAGTCAGTGTTGTTTTTGAACCAACATCAGAAGGCAACAAACAGGCAAAACTGTCCATAGAATCTGATGACCCCGATGAAAATCCGCTTAAACTTTCTCTTACAGGCAGAGGCTTTGTACCCTGCGGAAATAGCCCTGAGATTAAAACCCTCAGCAAATCAAAGGGGACATACAGTGATACTGTGGTAATAAAGGGAAGCGGTTTCTGCACTGACCAGGGAACAGTCATATTTGCAAAAGGAACTATAGGGGTTGAAGCAGAAATAGATGGAGATGGCTGGGAAGACACTAAAATCACAGTCAGAGTGCCATGGGGTTGTCAGGTTGGTAAAAACAAGGTCAAGGTTATTACAAATTACGGAACAGAAAGCGCCACTAAACCTTTCAAATTTTTAAAACCACTGCTTGTAATCACAAAACTGTCTCTTCCGTCAGGAAGCATAGCCTCAGAGCTTGAAATTACAGGAAAAAACTTTGGCATACAGGATGAAAATAACAGCTTTGTCCAGTTTGATAAAACTAAGGCTGAAATCTCTGAATGGAAAAATGACAGCATAATTTTAACTATACCATCTATTATTAAGGTAACGAAAAAGGGGAAGATTGTCTCAATATCCGTGAATACAATCTACGGCTTGAGCAAATCTAAAAAGTTTAAAGTGCTACCAGTTAAGTAAACGGAAAATACATTGACAACAAAAAATCCCTTCTGCTTCCTTTAAAAAAGAGGCAGAAGGGATTTCTGTTTTTACAAACCTTGACTTGCCAACCCTTCAGAAACTATAATAATATAATAATTTATAATCTCTAATTTTAACAAAATAAGGAGTTTGTGTTATGTATTTTGAAAAATATGTTACTCCATTTTTACTCTTAATAACCCTTGCATTAAACACTCTTTCATTTGCAGAGCAGCAGAATCCTCCCTCAAAAGGAACTATGGATGGTCATGTGACAATAGTGGAGTTTTCTGATTTTGAGTGTTCATACTGTGCGAAAGTACAGCCTACAATCAGCAAAGTTCTTGATGAATACAAAAATGAAGTAAAACTTCTTTTCAGGCATTTCCCATTAACACATTTTCATAAAAATGCCTTTAAGGCATCACTTGCTGCAGAGGCTGCGAGAAAGCACGGAAAGTTCTGGACAATGCATGATAAAATGTTTGATAACCAGCAGAATATCAAGGAAGAAGACCTTCTGAAATACGCAGCAGAGCTGAAGCTTGACATTGATGAATTTAAAAAAGCAATGAATTCTCAGGAAGTAAAGGATATTGTTGAAAGAGATATGCAGTTGGGAAAAGAATTCGGAGTCCTTGCAACACCTACCTTTTTTGTAAACGGAAGAATGTTTTTAGGGAACAAACCCATTGAAGTATTCAGAGAAGCGATTGATGATGCACTGGGGAGGAAACGGAAGTAGATGCCAAATATCAAAGCTCAAAGTTCAAATGAATTCCAAAGCTCAAATAACTAAAACTTTTGGTATTTAGATTTTGACATTCATTTGGATTTTGGAATTTGAACTTTTCCCTTAAATTTCCTTTTAAACAATTGAGGCTTTAAAATGATAAAAAAGATTATGGCTTACTGGTCTTTGATTTGCCCTGGGTGCAATATAGGAAGACGCTTTCCTGATTCGTTTATAGGTAAAATGGTAACCAATCACTGGAAAAAGGGATGTCTTGTAAACAAAGCCTATCAGGAAGTCTTTGGGAAAAAATCAACAAATAACTAATAATTTATCCTTGAACCCTTCTCTTTATCCATGCATCTTCTTCATCAGCCACGCCATATTCTCTCCAAGAATCCTGAAGGTATCAATCCCCTCCTTATCATTGAGGATTTCTCCGGGGTTTCGTCCAAGCCCCATATTCCAGTAAATGGATGAAGGAATTATCATCTGATTCAGCGCATAAAGATAATTTATCTGGCTATAGACATTTACAGCGCCCTGTCTTCTCACGGCAATAACACTTGCCCCAACCTTTCTTTTCAAAAGATAATTGCCTGCGCGTGCGCAAAGTCCGCCACGGTCAATGAGCGCCTTAACTTCTGTTGTAACAGAGCCAAAATAGACAGGAGAGCCTATTATGATTCCATCAGCCTTATACATCTTTGAAAGACATTCATTTATCACATCATCCTTAGTAGCGCAGAATCCATCTTTAGTCTCAAAACATTTATAACAAGCTGTACATCCCCTTACAAGATTTCCTCCAAGCTGGAAAATCTCAGTCTCAATTCTCTCTTTCTCAAGTTCTGCAAGAACAATCTTTATTCCTGCCTTTGTGTTTCCTTCCTTTCTGGGACTCCCATTAATTGCCAGAACTTTCATTTAAATATCTCCTTCTAATTATTTTTTATCTCTAAGAAACTCTTCAGCAAAATAGATATGCCACACAACAGTAGGATAGGCGCCTGCCTGCGATAGGCAGGTCTCGCCTGTCCTAAAAGGTTAAACTAATTTTAAAAAATAAAACTACTTAAAAATAAAAGCAAGAGATTTTTATTTAAGCGAGGAAGGAAGGAAGTTTTTATTCAGAAATCATTGATGAAATTTTTGATTCCAAATTTTTTAAAAATTTCTTAGATGGTTTAATAAACCCAACAGATTTTATTAGTCCTACAGTCCTTTTGAATTTCTCCAAATCTTCCTTACACTTCATACATCTTCTGATATGTACAGTTACAGCTTTCATATCATATTCTGATGTCTGGTTTTCAATAAAATCAGAAAACAATTTTCTAATTTCTGCACACTTCATCATCTTAGAGACTTTCTTTTGTATTCCTTCAGATACTTACAGGTTGTCTGAGGGTTTATGAACTCACAAGTATCCATCAAAAATTCTTTAACCTTCACTCTGGCTCTGGCCAGTCGAGCTTTTACTGTCCCAACATTGCAGCCTAAAATATTTGCTATTTGCTTATTAGGTAAACCATAAGCGTCTTTTAGAGTCAAAACAACTCTCTGATTATAAGGAACAAAATTTTCACTAAAATCAACACACTTGATACAGATTTCTTTAAGTTGAAGAATCTTCTCAGGATTAGAATTAGATTCTAACTTTAATATTTCTTTTTGGTCTATATCTGAGTCATGAAACTGATTAACTCTTCTTATAATTTTTATTTTATCCTGGCATAAATTATAAGCTATCCTATAAATCCAGGTTGAAAACTCAGACCTTCCTTGAAATTTATTCAATGAAGAAAAAGCTTTGATGAAGACTTCTTGGCTTATTTCCTCAGCTTCTTCACGATTTTTTAGAATTTTCAAAGCGAGGTTGTAAATCTTAATTTTATATCTATGAAATAATTCCTTAAAAGCTTCCCTTTCCCCATTTTGGAAGTTGCTGATGAAATACTGGTCAGGTAAATCAGATGATAAACTTTTCATAATAATTTTTTTATTTCAGCCTGTTTATTTTAATCTCTGATCCAGATTAGCTTATACCCCCTTTTCTTTTTAGAATCAATAAAGGAAATTTTTTCAGGTTTCACTTTAATATAGATTAAATTTCTTTTTACTTCTTCTATAGAAACCTCTTTTCCAACAGCTTTTAATGCTCCTTCAGAATTAGTTAGTTTCCATGCATGGTTAAATTCCGATTCATTGTCATTATAAGTGATGATTTCTGCTTTACCCCATAACTGAAGTCCACGAGTGTCATTCCATCCATATTCACTTTTTACAGGATGAAAAATAGCTAGAGAAACATTGGGGTTAGATTTTATATTGTCTACTTTCCCACCTTCTTTAATATCAGTTGATATCCAGATATTTAAACCTTCATAATGATACATTAAAGGAGTAGCGCGAGGAATATTATCCTTTGATGTTGCCAAAACACAGGTTTTATATTGAGGTTTATGTTCTTTAAGATAGTCAATTATTTCCTTTTCTATTTCGTCCTCTGTTTTTTCCATGATTTTTCTATTCATGAAACACCGCCATTTCCAAGATAAGTCTCCTTATTTTAAAGTAAAGCTATTTTATTATTTTTAGACTCAAAAAGGACTGAAAGGATACGTTGGTTAAGGAATTTTTTAAAAAAATTTTTAAACTCCGTACCCTTTTATCTTATTTCCAGTCTAAATATATAAAAAGAGGAGGAAAAATTATGAATACAAATGAGAAAAATATATATATCGATCCTGATATACCTGCAGAACAGCAAATTGCTTTTCTTCGCCGAAGTGCAATTAATTTCAAGTTTAATACCTTTGAAGTCTTAAAAGAGAAGTTCGGAACGGAGGGGATTGAAATCTTTAAAACCATCTTAAGAAAGAACTATAGGCAGGCAATAGATAAACACAAAGGGAAAAACTTTGAAGAAATTAAAAAGTTAGCTGGACTTCCAGATAAGATCTTTGGCCTTCAACTAAAACACGATTACACGAAACCAGATGAATTTCAATACACCATTACCTATTGCCCTTATTTAGAAGAAAGCAAACGAAGGGGTCTTGGTATGGATTTTTGTGATATAATGGAAGAAGTCGAAATAGAGGAAGTCAGCAAGAACTTGGGAGAGATTACAGAGCCTACCCGAATGTGCAAGGGTGACAGCAAGTGTATCATTAGGATGAGAAACACTTTGGAACGATAAAAATCAATCTAAGTAAACAAAAAGGAGTGGCTAATATGAGTAATAATTGCTGGGATTTAAATCCGAATTGCTTTGTAAAAATAAAGCCTGATTATAAATGCCCTGCTTATGAACAGAAAAAGAACTGCTATGAAATGGACTGGTTTGCTCTTATGCAACCTTTGCCGGTAGAAAAGAGGAAAGCAGCTTGCACATATATGGAGGAGAAATGCACTGTATGCCCTGTTTATAAAGAAAACAAGGCAGCAATGGATAAAATCATTCAGAAATTACGAGCATCAATTCCATGAAAACTATTGTAGTGTCTGCAAAATTTTTTACACTTATTTTTCTTTCACCCTCCCCTTCATCCCCTCCCATCAAGGGAGGGGAGACTGAGATAGAAACTCCTGTCAAGTGATAAAAGATAAAAAAATCCTCCATAATCTAGAAAAGAATATCCGATTCTTTTTACTCCTGCGGAAGAGTTCTATCCAACGCTCCCCTCTCCCCTTGTGGGAGAGGGCAAGGGTGAGGGGTTACAATCATTTATTATAAAGAACCTTCAGCTTCGCATCAATTAGCTGTTTGTGTGAAAGTTTAAGAAGTTTGGAAAGTTTATGAACTAAATAATCCTCGTGCATATCAAGTTTTCCGTCTGCATAAACTACTTTCCATACAGTTTCAATAACCTTAATCTTTTCTTCAGAAGAATAATTTTCATTTATGAAGTTTGTGAATTTCCATAAATCCAAGCTATCATCAAGCTCTTTTCTTGAAATTTCTAAAAGTTCTTCAGCATCTTCATCTGGAAGAGAAAAATCACTTTTCAGAACATTAACGATATCATTTTTTTCTGCTTCATTGAATTCATCATCAATATTTGCCATCTCAAGAAGGAGCGCGCAGGTTGCTACCCGAATTTTTAAATTAATATCATTCCCCTGCTGAGGAAGGCTTTCTGTTGCATTTTTACTGAAGAACTTTTTTATCAAACCACGCATAATAATTTTTTGAATAACATTCTGCCCCTTTTATGTCAAGTTTCTAAGGGGAGGAAGAGATTTTAGAATAGAGCTAAAGGCAGGTTTTGATTTTAAATGCTTTCTTATTACTCCTTCCATACATTGTTCTTACTATTATTGTTCCCTTCCGACCTCTCATATTCGGGGCAACAGCGATTATTTTATCCTTTGTCCATGAAATAATAGCCAGTTGTTTCTTTATATCCCCGTAATGGAAATAGACCTTGTCTTTCTGATTGCCAAAATACTTGCCATTAATGGTAAATTGACTTTTTTTGCATGCAGGATTAGGGCTTACGGAAACAATCTGAGGAAGGGCTTTTACTAAGGTAAAGCTTGTCTCATTGCTCTCTTTATTATCATCAGTACGTGTTAAAGAAACCCTTACCCAGCCTGAAGCCATTCCAAACGGCACAATGACATGGATTTTACTATCACCCCAGCTTGTTATGCCCGTTGAATCAAGTATAAATTCTTTATTAGCACTGTCAACAAAACTAACCTTTCCAGCTTGGCTTCCAAAATTACTTCCTGTCAAAATAAGCTCATCTTCACTTTTTAGAGAAGTAGGTTTGAGCTCAGATAAGGAAGGTGCTTCTTTTTGAGTAATTGTGAATTTTCTGCTATTACCACCTCCACACTTGTTCTTAACATAAAAATATCCAAATTCATATTCCTTTAAATTCTCTGGCACTTCTGTTTCAATCTCATTATCACTCCACGAAATTACCTGTGCCTCCTGAATTTTTATAAAGAGTTTGCTGTCAGATTGAATATCACCAAAACCATGGCCTATAATTTTTACAACTGTTCCAACAGGGCCGGATTCAGGAATTATCTGGTCAATGGAAGGAATCTCACACAGGTCTAATGTAACAGGAATCTGGTAAGGAGACAAGCTCCCGTTTCCAGATTCAATAGATATATTACCTGTATAATTCCCCCGCGGAAGTCCGTTTAACTCCAGCATAACAAGGCTTGATGATGGCACTTCCCCTTTATCCGGATAAAGTTTTATCCAATCAGAATCAATGTTAGATTTCCAGTTGAATGAATTCCCACCCGGGTTTTTGATTTCAAGGTTCTGGTATGGCGGGTTAAAAGTCTCCATATTTACCAATGTTGGATCAATAACCTGTCCACTTAAATTGATTTCTGTTAAGTTACAATTGATTTCTGATTCTCCGTAAAGGAACAATGAAATTGGAATCTCCTGGGTTTCAACTCCTTCTGCTTTTATGGATATCTTACCAGTATAATCTCCTATCTCAAGGCTGCTCGGATTTATGCTAACGCTTACCGAAGAATCTCCTATACCTGATGAAGGATTAGAGACTATCCAGTCATAAGAGGTTGTTATCTGCCATGACGCTCCTGATAAATTTATAAATTTCAAGTTTATATTTTTTGGGCTCGGTTCTCCTCCACCCTTTGTTCCTTCAAAGTTTAAACCATAGGGTTCAATGACCATCCTCTGGTCTTGTGAATTTATTTCAAAGTTGATTGACGTAATATCCCCTGCATTTCCAACAGAATTTATTGCTCTCACTTCAAGAATATGGGTTCCATTAGGTAAAGGATAAGTTTTAATAGTGAAACTCTCTTCTGCTTCATCAAAACCACCATCAGAAGGGATTGCTTCAATCCATCCACCGCTATCAATGCGATACTCAACTTTCCGTATAACATTTGTAGTCATATCAGGTTTTGAAGAACTTACAGGGTTCTGGTTTTTCACAGGAGACTCTTTTGTATTCCCATTGAATTCCGGGGTTGAGATAGAAAAAGGAGACACGAAAATATTTATGGTAGTAGCAGGAAATGTGTCTAATATATCCGGTATACCATCTCCGTCAGAATCTATAATTCCTATCTGGCCCCTTGTGTAAAGGCATAAATTTTTATCTCTATATGCTTCTCTCATCACACAATCTTCATATTTATTACAATCTCCTTTCTTGCTATTTCCATTTTTCCATTTAAGGTATCCACTTGGGTGGGAACAATCAGGGGTATAGTTAGCTTCATATTCATCATCTGCATAAAAAAGGTGGCTAACTTCATGGGAAACAAGTGAAGCAAAGGCTTTTTCGTTATGGAAATGGATCGCTGAAAAGGGACCACCAATCCAACCAACACTCACTTTGCCACTTGTGCTGCTTGTTATATCAATGAGAAAAATTGTTATAGCCCAGTTTGTTTCATATTTTTCTCTGAGGTCATTGTCATATTCTCTGGTTTGAGCAAATAGATCATTACCTGGATATCCAAGTACATTCATTACCTTATATCCATTCAAAAAGTCGAAATTCTGCATATTAGGTTCTTCAGGAATACTTACCTTCTGATGAATTTCATAGGTAAATGAAATATCAGCTTTTGATGGTGCCTTTTCAGCTAACCAATTAAGACCTTTCTGAACTGCTGCTATTGCTGTTTCAATCTCCTCGTCTGTCCAGTTCTCTGCATTCCCCTCACTTTCAGGCAGAATAAGTCCCACTGCTATGCTCCCTGTTAAAAACTCACTGGTATTATCAGAAGCAGCCCCATAGGGCATTCCCTTAAAGGATCTTTTAGGATATAGTTTTTTAACTTTTGTTTCAGGTGGCATTAATGCGCCGGAGCAATTAAGTTCCACCTGTTGTTTATCTGTTAATTCCGCTGAATTCTTTTTTGATGAGTTGAGACTAACCTTGGCAAAATTCCTCTCCCATATTTTAGAAGCAAGATTTGCAGTTTTGCTCTTTAAAATAATATTTTTAATTCCCTTGGATCTACCTCTGATTACCATTATTTTTCTTTTAAACTTATTTAATTTTTTTTCTGAACCATCCGGAAGATATCCAATAAAGGAATCAGGAGGAAATCTGTGATAGATTATTCCACCTGTTTCTTTTAAAATACTAAGACACTCCTTCATCTCTTTTAAATTCTTTGACTCAGTTAAGATAAGAGTATTGCTCTGAGGTGATAGATTATTCGAAGCATAGGAATAAACAGGCAGCAGAAAACAAAAGCAGAAAAGTAATGAATAGACAATTTCTATAAAGTTTGATGCATGTTTAATCTTTTTTATCAATTCACGCATACATAGTTTGAATAACATCAGCAGTTGATTCTGTCAAGTTTTCTGAACCCAGAAAAACATTTGACTTTTTCCTGATAAAATCTATTCTGAAACCAACAATTATCTACACAAAAAGGAGAAAATCTATGTCAGTCACCCGCGGCGTTGGAACAATGGATGAATCTGAAGTAGCTGAAATGTTCAATACCAACAAGGTCGGCATTCTTTGTCTTAGCAAAAAAGACAAGCCCTACGGTGTTCCCCTTGAGCATTACTTTAATGGGAAAAACCTCTATTTTGCAGCAAGCTTAAAACACGGAGAAAGAAAAATCAATTGCATTAAAAATAACGGAAACGCTTGTTATACGATATATGATTCACGACGTGAACAACCAGAGCTAATCTCAAAGGATATACGCTGCCGTTCAGTCATAATAGAAGGCAGAATTAACCTGGCTGGAGTTAAAGAAGTGGATGATAAGGAATCAGGAAAAGTTAAATTACAGATATTGGAAATGGATATTGAAAAGATTTCCAACTGGAAATGCCCCAGGAAAAAATGCCATTGGCATGACCAGTGGTTTGTCAGGCACCCTGATTTGGTAGAAGATTGAGTGTTAAAATGATGGAGAGTTCCAGGAGCATCTAATCTCGCTTGCCGTGGCATAAAAACCTCTTATCATAACTTCTCATTAATTACAAAGTGTTCTTTTTTAACAACGTCCCCTTTTTCTTCCCGAGGGTTTAATCAGTCTGAAGAACTTGGAAGATGTATTTCAGAGTCACTAAAAAT